>NZ_KV788291.1:0-23716 GCF_001807215.1 Corynebacterium sp. HMSC05D08
AATACAGAACCTAGCGCCTGTGCTATCCGAAACAACGGAACAGCACAGGCGCTACTTGACGTTTTACTTCAATTGCCGATAGTTCATCTATGTGTAGAACCCACATGATCTCTAGTGTTTGGTTGCGTCCGGGCTTTAGCGTGGTATTCGAGGCTCCGTTTTGTTTTACTTGGGTGCTTAACGTCAGCGCTTTATGTTTCGCGTGTTGGTTTTGCTATTTGGTTCTGTTTGGCTTAGTTGGGTTGAATTGGATATCAGCCGTGTAATGCGTAGGGTAGAAGTTTCTGTCTTGTCCATAAAGGCCTGTAGACTAGGCCGTTAGAAACGGACGAGTTTTAATCAAGAAGAGAGTAAGGCTGAATGTCTGAACGCAGTTTCAACGGTCGTAATGATGGCGGCAACGGGTCCGGTAAAGGTGGCTCAGGTCGTCGCGGCTATGGCGCCCGTAATGAGCGCTGCCGTAGTGATCGTCGCGATGAGCGCCGCGGAGAACGCCGTGATGATTTCCGTGGAGAGGATCGAGGCGAGCGCCGCGAGAACCGCCGCAACTACCGTGATAATGACCGTCACGACGATCACCGCGATGACCGACGTGGGAATCGAAATAACGATCGCCGTGGAGGGCGCGATGATCGTCGCGGCCGCAGTGAAGACAACCGCAATGGCAACCGTGGTGGCCGTAATCGTGATGAGCGTCGTGGTAATGGCCGCAACAGGAACGACAAGAGCAAGGCGCATCCGCAGCGTTCCGGCTACCGCGAGGAGCGTATTAACCGGCGCATGACCGATCCGGACCTTCCTTCGGACATCGATATCGAGGATCTTGATCCTTCTGTTCTTCAGGATTTGCGTTCACTGTCCAAGGAAAACATGGAGGCTGTGGCCAAGCACCTCATCATGGCTGGCACCTGGATGGACGATGATCCTAAGCTCGCATTGCGTCACGCACGTGCCGCCAAGGATCGTGCGGGCCGCGTTGCCGTAGCGCGTGAAGCCAACGGCATTGCTGCTTACCGCGCAGGCGAGTGGAAGGAAGCCCTCTCTGAGCTGCGTGCCGCGCGCCGTATCTCTGGCGGTCCTGGCCTCTTGGCGGTCATGGCTGACTGCGAACGCGGTCTCGGCCGTCCTGAAAAGGCCGTTGAACTTGGTCGTAGTGAAGAGGCTCGCAAGTTGGACCCAGACTCCGCTATCGAGCTTGCTATCGTCGTCGCCGGTGCCCGTATTGACATGGGGCAGCCGGAGTCGGCAGTCGTGACTATTCAGCGAGCTAACCCCACCAGGGAAGCACGCGGCCTTTCCGCTTGCCGTTTGTCCTACGCTTACGCCAATGCGCTGCTCGAAGCCGGCCGTAATGATGAGGCCACCGAGTGGTTCAAGCACACCGTCAAGATTGATGAAGGAGATTGGACCGACGCAACTGAGCGCTTGGCCGAAATCTAGAAATGAACATCCTCAAAGCTCACGACTCCCTCCTGTTGGACCTTGACGGCACCGTCTGGGAGGGCGGTCAGCCTCTTCAGTGCGTTGTCGACGTCATCAACTCCTGTGGCGTCCCGGCGGTCTATGTAACCAACAATGCCTCGCGTAGCCCGCAGGCGGTCTCTGAGATGCTCCGCGAGATCGGTCTACACGCAGATGCCGAACATGTGGTCACCTCTGCGCAGGCTGCCTTGGTTCTCATGGGCGCTGAGATACCAGCTGGCTCCAAGGTCCTCATTATTGGTGCGGACTCTTTCCGCGCTCTTGCTCGTGACGCCGGCTACGAAGTAGTCAACAGCGCCGATGACAAGCCGGCAGCTGTTCTGCAAGGCATGGACAAGTCTGTGGGCTGGGCACAGTTGTCTGAGGCTGCTTATGCCATCAACAATGGTGCTAAGTTCTACGCCTCGAACTTGGACACATCGTTGCCCACCGAGCGTGGCTTCGCCGTGGGCAACGGTGCCCTCGTTGGAGCTGTGGCTGCGGCTACTGGGGTAGAGCCCATTTCGGCGGGAAAGCCCGAGCCTGCCATGTTCGCCTATGCCGCCAAGAAGGTCGGCTCTAAGAAACCTCTGGCTGTCGGCGACCGCTTGAACACGGATATCGCCGGTGGCAACGCTGCAGCTATGAACACTTTCCATGTCTTGACTGGCGTCTCTGGAGAGCTGGAGCTCATCGAAGCCCCGGTAGACCAGCGACCTACTTTTGTTGGTGCGGGTTTCCATGAGCTTTCTCTGCCCACAGCGGTGGCGAAACCAAGTGCGCAAGGAGATTTCCGTGCCCGCGTCGACGGTTATGACATTGTGTTGCAGGGGGGAAACTCTAAGTCGACGTCCATCCAAGCACTGCGCACAGTACTGGAGGTTGCGTGGGCGATGCCCGAGCCGCCGCGTTATATTCAGCCACGCAGTGAATTCGCCGAGAAGGCTGTTGCGGCATGGCGATAAAGCCGCATGATCCCCGGGCCGTCATGGCGCCAGAAGAGGTTGATATTGCAATGTCTGAAATCTTGGGCGTCGAAGCGGCCTCGTTAAGCGAAGAAGTAGCCCAGTTAGACCGTGCCCACGCGGTTTTGCGTGAGGCCTTGCAGGAGAACTAATGCCACCACAGCGGCGTCGTTTGGATGCGGAACTAGTCCGCAGGAAAATTGCTCGTTCGCGAGAGCAGGCTGTCGAGATGATCAAAGGCGGCCGAGTAACGGTTGGCGGCTTCAAGGCATCGAAGCCTGCTACGGTTGTCGAGCCAGAGGTCTCCATCAAAGTCGAAGCTGACGCGGCCGATGATTGGGCATCCCGTGGTGCCCATAAACTGCTCGGCGCTTTAGAGGCTTTTGATGTTGATGTCAAGGACAAGCGTGTTTTGGACGCCGGTGCGTCCACGGGCGGCTTTACCGATGTCTGCCTGCGCAAAGGTGCCCGCGAAGTTCTATCCGTCGACGTCGGCTATGGCCAGCTCCTGTGGCGCCTGCAGAACGACGACCGCGTCAAGGTCATGGACCGCACCAACATCCGCAACCTGACTCTCGAGCTCACAGACGGACCCTGCGACGCCATGGTGGGCGATCTTTCGTTCATTTCCCTTAAACTGGTTCTTCCCGCAATCGTGGACGTTATGGCTGACGGCGCATGGTTGCTGCCGATGGTTAAACCACAGTTCGAAGTTGGCAAGGACCGCATTGGCACTGGGGGCGTCGTACGCTCGCCGCAGCTGCGTCAGGAAGTAACCCAAGACGTTGCCGGCTTTGCGCAAACCCTGGGCGTCAGCGTGCGCGGTGTTGCAGCCTCGCCCTTGCCTGGCCCGAGCGGAAATGTTGAGTATTTCCTGTGGCTCGTCAAAGACGGACAGGTAACCTCAGAAGAAGACATTGAAGACATGGTCCGTGTGGCCATCGAGGAGGGGCCCCAGTGAAACGCGAAATTTTGCTCGTTCCGCACGCCAGCCGTGCTGACAACCTCGAAGCAACCATTCGCGCCGCGGAAATCTTGCAGGACGCTGGCATCAAGGTGCGCGTGAGCGCCGCTGAGCACGTCTTGCCAAATCTGCAACACGTCGAGCACACTCCGGCTGCTGCCGCGGGCTGCGAGCTCGTCCTCGTGTTGGGCGGTGACGGCACCTTCCTGCGTGCCGCCGACATGGCACGTGCCGTAGACGTTCCAGTGTTGGGCATCAACCTCGGGCACGTTGGTTTCCTCGCCGAGTGGGAAGCAGAATCGCTAGAGCGGGCGCTCGTCCGAGTCATCGACCGCAACTACGAGGTCGAGGACCGCTTGACCCTCGATATTGAGGTCTCAGACTGCAATGGTCGCTTGTTGGATCGTGGCTGGGCCCTTAACGAAGCCTCCGTTGAAAACCTCAACCGTTCTGGTGTGCTGGACGCCATCTTGGAAGTAGATGGCCGCCCCGTTTCTTCCTTCGGCTGCGACGGCATCCTGATTTCAACTCCCACGGGCTCTACGGCCTATGCGTTCTCCGCAGGTGGCCCAGTCCTATGGCCCTCGCTGGATGCCTTGTTGGTAGTACCGAACAATGCCCACGCGCTATTCACCAAGCCCTTGGTGGTCTCACCTGATTCCAAAATCGCGGTAGAGTCGGCGACAGCCACCACACCCGCGATTGTTATCCTCGATGGATTCCGCGAAATTTCCATGCCGCCAGGTGCCCGCGTTGAGGCAGTCCGCGGTGTACACCCGGTCAAATGGGTGCGCCTTGATAATCAGCCTTTCACCGACAGGCTCGTGTCCAAGCTGCACTTGCCTGTCCACGGATGGCGCGGCCCGCAAAGCTAAGTAACAGAAAGGCAGGTGTAGCTAGCGCATGTTAGTTGACATCACCATTGAAGACTTAGGTGTCATCCAACGCTCCTCGGCGGAGTTCGCCGAGGGGCTTACCGTCCTCACCGGCGAAACCGGCGCTGGTAAGACCATGGTTGTCACGGGCTTGCGTTTGCTTGCCGGTGGCCGCGCCGACGCATCGCGTGTACGCGATGGTGCACAAAAGGCAGCTGTTGAAGGACGTTTCGCCACCTCGCATCCGCAGGCAGCGGAAGTGGTTGAAGCCGTGGGCGGCGATCCCGATGAAAACGGTGAGTTCATCGTCTCTCGTACCGTGTCCTCGGCAGGGCGCTCGCGCGCCTACCTCGGCGGCAGGGCAGTACCCGCCGCTACCTTGGGCGAGTTTTCCTCAAACGTTCTCACGGTCCATGGCCAAAATGACCAGTTGCGACTCCTTGCTCCTGAGCAGCAACTCGCAGCAGTTGATCGCTCGGATCCCAAAATTGCGACCGTTAGGCAGGCATATACAGAGGCCTTTCGCTTTTGGCGTGAGCTAGCCAAAGACTACAAGCACCGTACCGAGTCGCGGCGCGAGCTGGCCCAGGAAGTAGACCGCCTGCAGTTTGCGCTCAAAGAGATCGGCGAAGTCGCACCGGAGCCTGGCGAGGACGGCGAGCTGGTCACGCTTATTCAACGCTTGCAGGACGTCGACACCCTTCGTGAGGCTGCTGCCACAGCGCTGTCCGCCATCGATGGCGAGGATTCCTACGATGATGCTGAGGCCGCGTCCAGCTTGCTGGGGCGCGCCGAGAGCGCATTGGTGGGTGCAACCGATAAAGAGCTTGCAGCGCTGGGAGAAAGGCTCAGCGAGCTCACCAGCCAGCTCTCCGACATTGCTAGCGAACTTGGCGCATACCTCGGTGCGCTGCCAGCAGACCCAAACTTGCTAGAGCAGTCTCTACGCCGCCAACAGGATCTCAAGCAGCTGACCCGCAAGTATGCCGCGGACATCGATGGTGTCTTGGCGTGGCGCGACGCAGCCGCAGCCAAACTTGAGTCGATGGATACCTCGGCCGAAGCCCTGGATGAGCTTCGTGCCAAAGTGATGGAAGCCGAGAAGTTAATGGTCGAAAAAGCCGGCGCCTTGACCAAGGCTCGTACCAAGGCCGCCAAGAACCTAGGCTCGTTGGTCTCGGAGGAAATCCACGGCCTCGCCATGCCGAATTCTGATCTCACGGTGGACGTTCGCCAGACCAAGTACTCGAAGACGGGTGCTGACGAAGTCGAGTTCCAGCTCAACGGCAAACCATTGGCTAGTGCGGCCTCGGGCGGTGAGCTCTCCCGAGTCATGCTGGCGCTGGAGGTTGTGCTCTCCGACGGCGATGGCGGAACCCTCGTATTCGACGAGGTAGATGCGGGCGTTGGCGGTCGCGCGGCGGTGGAGATTGGGCGTCGCCTAGCGCGGCTTGCAACCTCCAACCAGGTAATCGTGGTGACCCACCTGCCCCAGGTAGCCGCCTATGCGGACTCTCACCTGCACGTATCCAAGGAGAAGTTCACCTCGGGCGTGAGCGACTTGAGCTCCCAGGAACGCGTTGAGGAGCTCGCGCGCATGCTCGCTGGCCTCGACGACACTGAGACGGGGCGTGCGCACGCGCAGGAATTGTTTGATCGCGCCCAATCAGAAGTGGCTCAGTTCCGCGCGCCTTCCACACATTGATGTCGTGACGGGGGAGAATGTGGCGCATGAGTCTGTTTTCCCGAAATTCCGATCTGCCTGGTGAACATGGCGCACTGCGCGACTGCACGCCAGGCGGAAAGGGCATGAAGAAGTTCGCTGAAGGTGACTTTGCCGTCATCAATGCCGCCAACATTTCGCGCCAAGAAGCGCAAACGCTGGTCGACATCAAACCTGCCGCAGTCATCAACGTCGCAGAGTTCACCACCGGATCAATCCCTAACTACGGTCCGCACATGCTTCTCGACGCCGATGTCACCCTCGTTGAGGGAGTGGGCGAGGAGTTCGTTTCCAGCTTCAAGGATGGCAAGAAGGCCCGCATTAGCGAAGAAGGTACCGTCTTCGTTGGCGATAAGAAGATTGCTTCTGGCAGCATCGTCACTCGGGAGAAGGCGGAGGAGAAGTTCTCTGAAGCACAGCGCGAGCTGATTGACCACATGGAGGCGTACTTCGGAAACTCCATCGAGTTCATTCACGCTGAAGGGCCGCTGCTCATCGATGGCCTAGGCGTTCCCGATTCCGGCACAGAGATGGCCGGCCGCAAGGTCTTGGTGGTTTCTCCTTCGGAGGATCACCGCAACAAGGTCAAGTTGCTGCGCAACTTCATTCGCGAGTATGAACCCATCATCATCGGTGTTGATGGTGCTGCGGACACCTTAGCGGAGCTGGGATACAAGCCTGACTTTATCGTTGGCGACCCTTCTGCGATCAGCTCTGAGACCCTGCGCAGTGGCGCGCGGGTTATCCTTCCGGCGGAACCAGACGGCACTGCTGAAGGCCTTGAGCGCATCCAGGATCTAGGCATCGGCGCAATGACTTTCCCGGCGGCAACAGACTCTGCTACGGATTTGGCATTGCTTCTTGCTGACTACCATGGAGCGCAGATGATCGTTCAGGTCGGCGGCTCTATCGATCTCGATGATGTCTTTGCCAACGAAGCACACGCAACTCCGGCAGCCTTGCTCTCTCGCATGAAGGCCGGCACTCGGTTGGTCGATGCCGATGCAGTTATCAACCTCTATACCGCGCCCAGCTCGACCAACACCGGCTGGCTGTGGGCTGTTCTGGGTATTTTGGTAGCTCTGGCAGCAATTGTCCTCATCGTGGGACTTGGCGGTGACGCTTCCTTTGGCCAGAACTTGATTGATACGTGGAACAACATTGCATTGAGCGTGCAGGGGTGGTTTAAGTAATGGGAGCTAAGCCGCTTCTCGTCGCGGGACTTGGGTTTGGTACGGCTCTTGGCGTTGCCTTGGGCGCATTGGCCATCGCTCCGAACATGCCTTCTGGCGGGGCAGGCGGCGATGATTCTCTGCGCGAGGAGTTCCAGAAGAAGGCGCAGTCAGAAGACATTCTCAAGGCGCAAGCTGACTCAAGCGACTCGGTGATGAATAAGCTCGCTCCTTTGGTAGTCGATGGCAGCCTCGCACAGCGTCCAGTTATGGTCATTGCGACGGGGGAGGCCGATGAAGGGGATGTCCGTGCCGTTCGCGATCTTCTGAAGTCTGCTGACGCAGAAGACGCAGGACAAATCACCTTGACCGATGAGTTTTTCCGCCAGGAAGGCGCAGATAAGCTTTTGTCTTTGGTGACAAATGCGCTTCCTGCTGGAACAAAGCTCGACACCAAGAAGGTGGATGCAGGCACGCACTCCGGTCAGGCTTTGGGTGCAGCACTGTTGATGGATCCAAAGACCACGGAACCTCTTTCATCGACTAAGGACCGCGCAAATCTTTTGCAGGCGCTTCGCGACGCCGGCTACATCGACTACGAGGACGGCACTATCTTGCCTGCTCAAGCAGTGGTGTATGTCGGTGGCAAGGGCGTTTCCGGCTATTACACCGACGCTTCAGTGAACTTCCTCAAGGCATTTGATGCGGCCGGTGGAAACACCGTGGTGGCAGCACGAGTGGAGCAGACCGCAGATGATCGAATCATTGGTAGATTGCGGGAAGAGAAGTCCGGGATTTCCACTGTCGACTCGAGCAATCGCACGGTCTCCCGTATGGCTGCTGTGATGGCGGTCAAGGAGCAGCTCGACGGCGGCAAGGGAGCCTATGGCTCCGCGGCGTCCGCTGATGCGGCTGCGCCTGCACTGCCGGAGGACATCTAAAATGTCTCACGATTTTGAGGTCGTGGGAAGCGAGCTGCTTCTCGACGCCCCGATTATCGCCGTGCGCCGAGACGAGGTAGTTATGCCTGGTGGCACCACTGCCTTCCGAGAAATCGTTGAGCATTTTGGTGCAGTGGCCATCGTGGCTATTGACGACGCGGAGCGCATTGCGATGGTTCATCAGTACCGTCGCAGCGTTGACCGCCGTTTGTGGGAGCTTCCTGCAGGATTACTCGACATTAAGGGCGAAGATGAGCTAACTGGGGCGCGCCGAGAGCTCCAGGAAGAAGCAGGTTTGGCTGCGCAGGATTGGTCGGTGCTTGCCGACATCATCACCTCGCCGGGCTTCTGTGAGGAGGCCGTTCGCGTCTTCTTAGCGCGGGATTTGTCAGAAGCGCCGCGGCTGGCCGCTGAGGGGGACGAGGAAGCAGACATGGGCTTTGCTTGGGTGGCGCTTGACGATGCCGTCGACCAAGTCATCTCCGGTGAGATTGCCAACTCCATTGCGTGTACGGGAATTCTTGCCGCGTACGCGGTGTTGCGAGGTGGTCGAACCCCGCGCAGCGTTGACGAGCCTTTCGAACTTCGTCCAAAGTCGATGGCGGGGCGTCGACTAGGACCAGACCTGAAGAAGCTGTGAAAGCGGAAGCACTCGCCCAAACGTGGCTCAACCACCTGGCCGTGGAAAAGGGGGCTTCGGCAAACACGTTGAGCAACTATCGTCGCGATGCTCGCCGCTACTTGGAGTGGCTGGCGGACAATGGGATTGATGATCTCGCGGATGTCGACCGTGGCATGGTCGAGGAATACCTGAAGTTTTTGCGCGGTGGGCTAGCCGCGGCGTCGGCAAGCAGGGCGTTGGTCGTGGCACGAGGTCTGCACAAGTTTGGCGTGGCTGAGGGCGTACTTGACGTGGACGTGGCCGGGGAGGTGGCGCCTCCCAAGAACGCTGCGCACCTGCCCGAAACACTGCGCGTGGACGAGGTAGAAAAACTCATTGACTCAGTGCCGGATGGGGAGACCGCGACGCCAATTGATATTCGCGACCGTGCGCTGCTGGAAATGCTGTATGGGACGGGCGCGCGTATCTCCGAGGTCATCGCGTTGTCCGTGGACGACATGAGCGATAACGACGGGATTCTGGTCCTGACAGGCAAGGGCAACAAACAGCGCATGGTGCCTGTGGGTTCGCAGGCACAGAAAGCGGTTGAGGAGTACTTAGTGCGTGCGCGGCCAGTGTTATCGAAGGGAAAGTCGCACGCGCTCTTCCTTAATACACGTGGCGGTGCTTTGTCGCGGCAAAGCGCTTGGGCTGCGCTCAAACTTGCGGTCCAGCGTGCTGGATTGAACAAGTCAATATCCCCGCATACGCTTCGCCATTCCTTCGCCACCCACCTGCTGGAAGGCGGCGCCGATGTGCGTACGGTACAGGAATTGCTGGGTCATTCTTCGGTGACGACGACGCAGATCTATACCCATGTCACCGCGGATTCGTTGCGGGAAGTCTGGCGCACAGCCCATCCGAGAGCCTAGGCTTGAGTCTCTGAACATTGCGCGGACGGCAACGGATCTGATGCGGATGATTCTTGCTCCGTCCTCCCGTGGGTGGGTGGTGCAATAGGAGCGTTGCTACTTGGCGCACTGGCGTGGTTCTTTGCTCGACGCGGCAAGTCTTCCGCTAAATCAAGTTCTCAGGCTGGATAGTCGCGCATTATCGCGATATTTAGGGTGAAGAGGGTACTCTATAATCACAACGTTGTAATGAGCTGTCCGCGTGGCGGTGTGAGATCGTATTTATGATCGAATTGTGGTCAAGGAAGCAGGTGTGACTGTGAGTGAAGAGGGACTGTTTTCAGCCTCTGAAGCGCAGGTTGGGCTGACTGGTCGTCCTATCCGTGAGCTGCCAGAACCGGCTCCGCTGGAAAAGCATGGTCCAGCCACCATCATTTCGATGTGTAACCAAAAGGGCGGCGTGGGTAAGACGACCTCTACCATTAACATGGGTGCGTGCCTTGCTGAGCTAGGTCGTAAAGTCCTGCTCGTTGACCTTGATCCGCAGGGTGCTTTGTCCGCAGGCTTGGGTCTCACGCATGACCAGATCGAAGACACCATTTACGACGTCATGCTTGACAGCCAAACGTCGATTCACTCCGCGATTCAACACACCTCGGTTCCTAACCTGGACTTGGTACCGGCGAACATTGATCTCTCCGCTGCGGAGATTCAAATGGTTAATGAGGTGGGCCGCGAGCACACCTTGGCGCGTGCATTGCGTCCGATTCGCCGCGACTATGACTTCATCATTATTGACTGCCAGCCTTCGCTTGGCCTGCTTACCGTCAATGCGTTGGCTTGTTCGCAGGGCGTAATCATCCCTATGGAATGCGAGTTCTTCTCCCTGCGCGGCCTTGCTCTGCTGACCGATACCGTGGAGAAGGTCTCCGAGCGCATTAACTTTGACCTGGAAGTCATGGGAATTCTGGTCACTATGTTCGATCGCCGCACCAAGCATGCGCGTGAGGTGATGGACCGCGTGGTCGAGTACTTCGGTGACAAGGTCTTTGACACCGTCATCACACGCACTGTTCGCTTTCCCGAGACCTCGGTGGCGGGTGAGCCTATTACTAGCTGGGCGCCGAGCTCCCAGGCGGCTCAGCAGTACCGCAACCTCGCTAAAGAGGTCATCGAGCGCTCCAACGTTTAGGTGCCGGCCACGTGACACAACCGGAGATTACGGGCTTTCGAATTGCGCTGCGCAATTTCGAGGGCCCTTTTGATCTGCTTTTGCAGTTGATCCAGTCCAAGAAGCTCGACGTGACCGAGGTCGCGCTTTCTGAGGTCACCGATGAGTTCGTGGAGTACACCCGGCAGCTTGGCACCACGGCAGATCTCGATGAGACCACAGAGTTTCTGTTGGTGGCTGCAACTTTGCTGGACCTTAAGGCAGCTCGTTTGTTGCCGCGCGGGGAAGTAGATGATCTTGATGACCTCGAGCTCCTTGAGACGCGCGACCTGCTTTTCGCACGTCTTTTGCAGTACAAGGCCTATAAGCAGGTTGCCGATCAGTTTGCGCAATGGCAGCGCGAAGCCCGCCGCCGCTATCCGCGGGCGGTGTCTATCGAGCAACCCTTTGTGGACTTGTTGCCACCGGTGCGCCTAGGGCACACGCCAGCGTCCTTTGCAGAGATGGCTGCCAGCGTATTTCGGCCCAAGCCGCCTGAGGAAGTGGGAACTGGGCACATTCACCAAGTGGCGGTGTCAGTGCCGGAACAGGCCGGCAAGATTCTCAGCACCCTCAAGCTTCTCGGGCAAGGGCAATGGATGAGCTTCGATGCGTTGACCCGTGACTGCACGGTGTCGATGGAAGTCGTGGGCCGCTTCCTAGCTCTGTTGGAGCTGTATAAAGCGAAGGCCGTCGAAGCCGAGCAGCCCGAGTCCTTAGGCCCTCTGGATTTGTCGTGGACCGGCCTTGACGTCGACCCAGCCGTTGTGGCAGCGGCCAACTGGGACTAGTTCCAGCAAGTAGAGGATAGGGGAGAGACCGTGCTTTTTGCGTCTCGCTAGTGGCTTGTTGGCACACGGTCTTCGTGCAGTAAAGTTGCCCGCATGGAACTTCCCCTGATTTCGCAGCAACGGTCGCGTCTTGAGTCCATTCTTCTGGTTATCGATTCACCCGCCTCCGTTGAGTCTTTGGCGCGTGCCCTAGAACTCGAGAAGTCCGTTGTCAGCGACCACTTGCGCGCCATTCAGCGCGAATTCGATTCCCGCGGATCTGGAATTGACCTCAGGGAGACTGCCGAGGGCTGGCGTTTCTATACCCGTCAAGACAACGCTGATGCGGTTGAGGAGTTCTTGCTCGACGGGTCCCAAACCAAGCTTTCCCGAGCTGCGTTAGAGACCCTCGCTGTCGTTGCCTATCGCCAGCCCGTTACCCGCGCGCAAGTCGCTGGAGTCCGTGGCGTCAACGTGGACGGCGTAATGCGCACGCTGACCGTACGTGGACTGGTTAGGGAATTACCCCAAGAGGGTCTGGCGCACCGTTATGAAACGACCGAACTCTTTTTGGAGTTGCTGGGAATTGACTCACTGGAGCGCCTGCCGGACCTGGCGCCGCTGTTGCCTGACCTCGAGCAGATTGATGCGGAGTACTAGCGCAGCATTGACTCAGAATTAGGTCAGACTAGCTCGGTATTGGGCCGGTACAAGGCATTTGGGTATTAGCACGTGGGGAAGCAGTGGGGTAGCATGGCCCAGGTAACTTCATAACTCCAATTGAAAAGGACACTTATCGTGACCCCACCCGCTCGCCGAGACGGCACACCGGAAAAGAAGAAGAGAGACAGCGACATGTTTGTCTCCAATGCGAAACCGGCCCGCCGTCAGCACGTAGACAAGCGTGAACGCGCAAATAAGAAGAAGGCCACCGCAGACTCCGTAGCTCGTGACTTGGGCGCCGACTGGTTGGTTGGTGATAACCCCAAGGGAGAGCGCCTCCAGAAAGTGCTTGCTAAGGCAGGCGTAGCCTCGCGTCGCCACGCCGAAATCATGATCGACGCTGGCCGCGTAGAGGTCAACGGCAAGATCGTCATGCAGCAGGGCGTGCGTGTTGATCCGAACGTCGATGTCATCCGTGTTGATGGCGTGCGCATCAACGTCAACGAAGAGACCCGGTACTTCATTCTCAACAAGCCGCGTGGCTTGCAGTCCACCATGAGCGATGAGCTTGGCCGTCCGTGCATCGGCGACTTGATTGGTGACCGTGTTGCAGCAGGCCAGCGCCTGTTCCACGTCGGTCGTCTTGATGCCGATACCGAGGGACTCATTCTCATCACCAATGACGGCGAGTTGGCAAACCGCCTGATGCACCCCAAGTACGAGGTTCGTAAGACCTACCTCGCTACTGTTTTGGGCGAGGCTGGAAATGGCCTCGTACGCACTCTGAAAGAAGGCGTGGAACTCGAAGACGGACTCGCCAAGGCTGACTATGTTCAGATCGTGGACAAGAACCAGGGCTATTCCTTGGTCCGCGTCGAGCTGCACGAAGGTCGCAAGCATATCGTCCGTCGCATGCTCAAGGAAGCTGGCTTCCCAGTTCAGCGCCTCGTGCGCACGAAGCTGCACACGCTCCAGCTTGGTGAGATGAAGCCTGGTATTCTGCGTGCGCTGAACTCCAACGAGCTCGCGAGCCTGTACAAGGCGGTGGGGATGTAATGGAGGAGAAGATGATTTCTAACATGCCTGAAGGCGGCATGATACTTGCCGTCGACGGACCTTCCGGAACCGGTAAGTCCACCACCTGCCGCGCACTGGCTAAGCGTCTCGACGCAAAGTACGTGGACACCGGTGCGATGTACCGCGTGGCTACGTTGGCTGTTCTGCGCGCCGGCGTGGACCCCAGCGATACGGCGGCCGTCATCGCCGCCACTGCAGACCTCCCGTTGGAAGTCTCTGACGACCCTGATTCCAAGCAGGTTCTGCTAGCAGGAGAGGACGTCTCCCGCGTCATTCGTGAAGACGAAGTCACCCGCAACGTCTCGGCTGTCTCCGCAGTACCTGAGGTTCGTCAGAACCTGGTTGAGCTGCAGCGCAAGCTCGCTTGTGAGGCACACCGTGCCATCGTTGAAGGCCGCGACATCGGCACCGTCGTGTTAGCGAACGCTCCTGCGAAGGCTTTCATGACTGCATCAGCCGCTGTTCGCGCCCAGCGTCGTCATGACCAAAACGTTGCTGCGGGTATCGACTCCGACTTTGACACCGTGCTTGCCAGCGTTGAACGCCGCGACGCTGCTGATTCCTCCCGCGCCACCTCACCACTGCGTCCGGCGGAGGATGCAACCATCGTCGATACTTCTGAGATGACCCTCGAAGAAGTCCTCGACACCCTTATTAACATCGTGAAGGAGTCCGCCAATGGCTAAGGATTTTGAGCATCAAGAAGACAATGCCGTCTCAGGCGACTTCGAAACCGAGTTTCACTATCCAGTGGGCAAACTCGAAGAGGAGACAGTCAGGGATCCACACGGCGGTTGGGCTCCTGAGGACTTCGACGCCAACGAGTTTGACTACGAGTTTGATGAGTCTGAAATCGACGAATCTGAGTTCGGTGAAGCCGACTTTGGTGAGGACTTCGACAACGACGAAGATCCACTAAGCGAAGAAGAGTGGGAGGAGCTCTCCCGCGCCTTCGGCGTTGATGATCAGCACACTGAGGAGAACCTCTGCACGGTCGCTGTTGTCGGACGTCCGAACGTGGGCAAGTCCTCCTTGGTCAATCGTTTCCTCGGCCGCCGTGAGGCCGTGGTGGAGGACCACCCGGGCGTGACCCGGGACCGAGTTTCTTATGTCGCCGAGTGGAACGGCCAGCGTTTCTTCGTCCAAGATACCGGCGGGTGGGACCCCAACGTGAAGGGCATTCACGCCGCAATCGCCCGTCAGGCAGAGCTGGCGATGAATACCGCCGACGTCATCGTGTTCGTCGTCGACACCAAGGTCGGCATTACCGAGACCGACGCGGTCATGGCCCGCAAGCTGCAGAAGTCCGAAGTTCCGGTCATCTTGGTCTCCAACAAGTTTGATTCCGAGACCATGTACGCCGACATGGCTGAGTTTTACGCTCTGGGCCTGGGCGATCCCTGGCCTGTCTCGGCACAGCACGGCCGCGGCGGCGCTGACGTTCTCGACGAGATCCTGCGCCTGTTCCCTGAGGAGCCACGCCACGCCTCCATCACCTCCGGCCCGCGCCGCGTGGCCCTGGTGGGCAAGCCAAACGTCGGTAAGTCTTCCTTGCTCAACAAGCTCACCTCGGAGGAACGCTCCGTTGTAGACAATGCTGCTGGCACCACGGTTGACCCCGTTGACTCCCTGGTTCAGCTTGATCAGCGTCTGTGGAAGTTCATCGATACTGCCGGCCTGCGCAAGAAGGTCAAGAATGCCCAGGGCCACGAGTACTACGCGTCTCTTCGCACCCGCGGCGTCATCGACGCGGCGGAGGTTTGCATCATGCTTATCGACGCCTCCGAAGAGGTCTCCGAGCAGGACCAGCGCGTTCTCAACATGGTGTTGGAGGCAGGCAAGGCCTTGGTTATTGCCTTCAACAAATGGGATCTTATGGATGAGGATCGCCGCTACTACCTCGACCGCGAGATCGACGAGCAGCTGCGCCACCTGCCGTGGGTGACCCGCGTGAACATCTCCGCTCAGACTGGGCGCGCCCTGCAGCGTCTCGAGCCTGCGATGATTGAAGCTTTGGAAAGTTGGGACCAGCGTGTCTCTACCGGCCAGCTCAACAACTGGCTGCGCGAGGCAATCGCTGCCAACCCACCACCGATGAAGAACAATCGTTTGCCCCGCGTCTTGTTCGCCACCCAGGCGTCCACGCAGCCGCCCACCATCGTTCTATTCACCACTGGATTCTTGGATGCTGGCTACCGCCGCTATCTGGAGCGTAAGTTCCGTGAGCGCTTCGGCTTCCACGGCTCTCCGGTGCGCATTGCTGTCCGCGTGCGCGAGCGCCGCGGAAAGAATTCCAAGCGCTAATCGCGATGGGGAAGCGCTAGCAGTACGGCCGTTACGCTGCGATTATACCAAAAAGGCGAGCCATTCTTACACTTTGAAAAGTGTGATGAATGGCTCGCCTTTTTGATTGTCTGTGATTCTGCCCGTTCGGATATTCTGAGAGGGCAATCAAGTATTGACTTCCAGAAAGGCTCTTCATGTTAGCCTCCATTCTCGACCCGACCTCAGCAGTCGCGATCGTCCTCCAAGTCATCATCATTCTCTCTGCGCTTCTCTTAGGTACGCGTTACGGCGGCCTCGGCCTAGGCCTTATCTCTGGCCTCGGCCTTATCATCATGGTATTCGTCTTCGGCCTTGTGCCGGGCGAGCCCCCAGTGGACGTGATGCTGACCATTATCGCCGTCATCGGCTGTGCCGCAACCCTCCAACAAGCCAGAGGCCTCGAGGTGATGATGCAATTCGCGGAGAAATTCCTCCGCGCCCACCCTGAGCGCATCACCATCCTTGCTCCGCTGACCACCTGGTTCCTCACCGTGCTCTGTGGTACCGGACACGTTGTGTATACGATGTTTCCCATCATCGAGGACATCGCGCTGAAGAAGGGCATTCGCCCGGAGCGCCCCATGGCCGTTGCCTCCACCTCTGCCCAGATGGGTATCACCGCTTCGCCGGTTTCTGTGGCCACCGTGTCCCTTGCATCCATCATCGCTGAGAACGCTGGCATCACTGGTGTTTCCTACTCCATCCCACAGATCCTCATGGTCGCCATCCCGGCTTCCCTCTCCGGCGTCCTCCTCGCTGCGCTGTGGTCACTGCGTCGCGGCAAGGACCTCGATAAGGACCCTGCATTCCAGGAGAAAATGAAGGACCCAGAGTTTGCGAAGTCCATCCAATCCTCCAGCCACTCTCTACTCGACGAGGTCTTTCCGGCCTCCGCCAAGCGCTCCGTCGTTGTATTTTTGACCGCCATCGCAGTCGTCGTCATCCTCGGCGCCTTTGATGTCCTGCGCCCGTCCTTCCCTAACGCGGATGGTGAGATGAAGGCCCTCTCGATGAACCTTGTCATTCAGATGGTTATGCTTGTCGCCGGCGCAATCATCCTCATTTTCTGCAACGTCGACAACAAGAAGATCGCCTCCACTCCTGTGTTCAAGGCTGGCATGACGGCAGTATTCTCCGTCTTCGGTGTTGCCTGGATGGCTGATACATTCTTCGAGTCCCACATCGATGCCCTCGAAGCTAACTTGGGCAGCATCGTGCAGACCGCGCCATGGGCATACGCAATCGTGCTGCTCATCGTTTCCAAGCTGGTTAACTCCCAGGCTGCCGCCCTCGTTGCAATCGCTCCGATTGGCCTGTCCCTGGGCATCGACCCAGCGATCATCGTCGGTTTCTACGGCGCAGCCTACGGCTACTTCATCCTCCCGACTTACCCTTCCGATCTGGCCTGCATCGGTTTCGACCGCACAGGTACCACCCGCATCGGCAAGTTCGTGGTCAACCACTCGTTCATCATCCCGGGCGCAATCTCCGTGTTCACGTCCTGCGTGGTCGGCTCCCTGCTGGCATCCGCCATCCTCTAAGCAGCGACAGCTCGCGTGAGCACAAAGGCATCAGTGCGGTAGGCAATCTCCAAAGCCTGCCCCTCGGCAAAGCCCATGTGCTCATACAAATACCAGTTCAGGTTGTGTGTCATCCGGTCGTGAATCTTGGTAGTGTTACGCAGCCAATAGGAGCGAGTGTGCATCAGCTGATGGAGCTGCTCTGGAGTGAGAATATGGTTCCACTTCAGACGCAGCTCCTTTGTGATCTCCCAAGGAGCAGAGACCTCGGGGTAGAAGCCAGGTCGCTGAATATCGCCTGAGTGCATGATGCGCGCCAGCCGCAGCAACCACGGATCGGCACCAACGTCGAGGGTGTTCCACACCAGGAGCACCTTGCCGCCTGGGCGGACTATGCGATCGAATTCACCGCACGCCTTGGCGACGTCCACCCAATGCCAGGTCTGTGCACAGGCAACGGCATCCACGGAGGCGTCGCCAAGCGCAGTGCTCTCTGCCACCGAACGCCACGTAGGAACCCCCAACTGTTCACGCAGAACCCGAGTCATGTCCGGAGATGGATCGCAGGCGAGCACCTGGGGGTTGGTGAGAGTCTCCGTCAGCTTTCCCGTACCGGCACCAACATCAAGGACTGTGTGGGCGTCCGCGATGAGCTCGGCAACTTCGCCTGGATAGCTCGGACGCACGTCGTGGTAGGTATCAGCACCATGCGCGAAAGAAAGCGCTGAGCGCGTGCGGTGCGCCTCTCCCCGAAACGTTGGATTCTCCTTCTCCGAAGCTTTTCTGTAGCTGGGATAATGCGAGGGCTCAGGCAAGTGCGAAGACATAGTGAAAATAACCTACCGCGTTTGCTGGTTCCAGAAAATCCAAGGCTCTGAAATAGAATGGCTTAACATGTCGAATCTTCCTGCGCCCAAGGACCCACGGTGGCTGTTGAAAACCGTGTTTTCCCGGCGCGAGAAGACCATCCCCGCTGCGATCTTGATGTCGATATCGTTCGTGTGCAACGGTATGACACCCGTCATCGTCGGCCGTGCCATTGACGGCGCGATCGCCATCCATTCCTTCGACGCATTGCTGCGTTGGCTGGGCATTCTCGTAGCGATTTTCGCGCTCAATGCAGTGGCAGCTTGGTTTGCGCGGGGTATGTTCTCCCGTGCGATGCTCGAGGTGGGCCACGACTTGCGCATGGCGGTTACAGATCGCATTCAAGATCCGCGGGGCATCGGGGGCCGTGCGCGTACAGCCGGTGAGCTGCTTTCCATTGCCTCCTCGGATGCGAAACGCGTGTCCGAGGCCGTCATCATGACGGTGTTTCCCGTGGCTGAGGTCTGCTCGATTGTCTACGTGGCGATTATGACTTCACGGGTCAACGTGCCCCTAGGCATTGCGGTGCTCCTCGGCGGGCCAGTGGTTGTGTGGATTTCCTTGGTGGCGGCCAAACCTTTGCGCTCACGGTCCGGTGCGCGGCAGGCGGCGCTGGCCCAAGCCTCAGCTACGGCGACAGATGTTGTACAAGGCCTGCGCATCCTGAAGGGCTTGGGCGCTATTGGCACAGTGCGCAAGCGTTATTCGGCGGTTTCTGACGCTGCTTATGAACGCACGATTGATGCAAACGGTGCGCAGGCACGCCTCAACGCGATAACGGAGGCAGTTGGTTCCATCTACGTCATTGCCGTGGCGATTGCTGCGGGAGCTTTGGCCGTAAACGGCACGGTGACAGTGGGCGAGTTGATCACCGTGGTGGGCCTGACGCAGTTTGTCATCACTCCAATGACGATGATGGGCAAAAACATTGCTTCCCGGTGGGCGGCTGCGCAGGCAAGCGGGCGACGTATCACGGAGCTTTTGGACAGCCCGTTCCGTGCCGCCAGCACGCCTCAGGCTCCGCAGTGGGGACCTGGTCTCCACGTTGTAAAGGGCGCTGCGCCGGAAGAACTCGACGACCTACCACGTGAGCGCTTCTTGGTGGCACCCCATGCGGCTGACCTTTTTGCCGGCAGTGTTCAGTCCAATATTCATGAGGATTCCGCTGTGGCAGCTCAAGCGCTGCAGGTTGCGGCCGCCGAGGATATTCCGGGTGGACTGAGCAAGGACGTCGGGGAGAATGGTGGGGCCTTATCTGGTGGCCAGCGGCAACGCGTTGCGTTGGCACGTGCTATCGCAGCAGCGCCGGAAGTCCTCATTTTGCAGGATCCAACCACGGCCGTCGACTCCGTGACGGAGCAAAAGATAGCCGAGCGGGTCTCCCAAGCACGCGCAGGACAAACCACCGTGGTCTACACGAATGCGCCAGCGTGGGCAGCAGTTGCCGAGACAGTTGAGGCGCCGCAGCTTAGCGAACACACTGGGAAGGGCAGATAGCCATGCGATTTCCTACTGCAACGTGGCTGCAGGTACGGCAGAAGGTTGCCGCTCATCTGCATGCGATTGCGCACGCTAAACGCCGCAGTTTCGTGGCCTTCCTCTTGCTTATTGGCGGTGCGGTGGCGAACGTCTATATCCCTATCCTTTTAGGCCGGGTGGTTGATGCGGTGGTGTCGGACGACGGCGAGTTGCGCGGACTCGCATGGATTGGCGTGGAACTCGTGCTCGTGGCGATAGCCTCGGCCGTGTTGTCCGCTGGCGGGTTCTACTTGCTCTCACGTCTTACAGAGAGGGGCATTGCGAATCTGCGCGAGGAAACCGTGGGCACTGCCTTGGGCTTGCCAGTTCACCGCGTCGAGGAGGCCGGGTCCGGTGATTTGGTCTCACGCTCAACAGATGACGTGAGTGAACTTTCCGCAGCGGTTACTGAGACGGTCCCGGTTCTGACTAGCTCGATCTTTGCGATTGTTACCACGGCCGTGGCTCTAATCTCCTTGGACTGGCAATACCTCTTGGTGGTGGCATGCGCGGGACCCATCTACTTTGTAGCGGCACGCAATTATCTGCGGCATGCACCGCAGCGTTATGCAAATGAGCGCGCATCCATGGCTGAGCGTGCGCGCCGGGTTTTGGAGACTATTCATGGCCGGGCCACGGTGCGGGCATATGCGATGGAGCAGCGGATGCGCAGCGGCATTAGTCAGGCCTCGCGTGCCGTGGTGGAAAACGGTAATAGCGCGCGACGCACGATGATGGTCCTGCAGCTGTGGATTACCGCGGTGGAGCTGGTGATGCTTGGGGTAGGTCTCTTCGTCGGCTTCTGGGTCACCTCTAGTGGTGCGATGACCGTGGGTGCCGTTACCGCGGCAATGTTGATGCTCATTCGTCTGCGGGGACCGCTCATGGGGCTTATGCGAGTGCTCGACACGGTTCAATCGGGCTATGCTTCACTAGCTCGAATCGTTGGGGTGACGGTTAATCCGCCGCTTCCAATTTCGCCGGCTGGTGCGCCGCAGCCGCGGGGTGATGTTTCTATGCGGGGTGTTAGCTTCAGCTATGACAGTAGCTATGACAGTGAGGAAAACACTGATGCGTGGGCAGTTGAAGACCTTGACCTTCATATAGCTCCTGGACAAACTGTGGCCCTCGTAGGAGCGTCCGGCGCAGGTAAGACCACCGTCGCTGCGCTTGCTGCAGGGTTGCGCGTTCCGAGTGCAGGCTCAGTGCAGGTTGATGGGATCGAGGTGTCGCGGCTTTCCGACGCCGAGCGAGTCGCCCGTCTCGCGCTGGTTTCCCAAGAGGTTTATGTCTTTTCAGGCACTTTGCGTGATGACTTGTCCTTAGCGCGTCCGAATGCCACTGACGAGGAAATGTGGGCCGCACTGCGCGGTGTCCAAGCAGACTGGGTAGACACCTTTGCCGATGGCTTGGACACCGTTGTCGGTGCGCGGGGAATACAGCTTGAGCCGGTCGCGGCGCAACAGCTCGCTTTGGCGCGCATTTTGCTGCTGGACCCTGCAGTGGTTGTCATGGATGAAGCTACGGCCGAGGCTGGCTCGGTCGGCGCGGGGGCTTTGGAGGCAGCTGCCGACGCTGTGACGGATGGCCGCACTGCGCTGATCGTTGCGCACCGACTGGATCAAGCTTCCCAGGCCGATTGCATCCTAGTGATGGAAAGCGGACGTGTTATTGAACGGGGCACACATAATGAGCTGCTAGATTCTAAGGGCCGATACTGGCAACTTTGGAACGCATGGCAGAAAGGACGTGACTAGCCCGTGCTCACTCCCAATGCCGTACTTAGAACTGCTGCTGTTTGTGCCAGCCTTTTTTTCTTGACATCTTGTGCAACGCCTGCTCCGATAAAACCGGAATCGGCGTCGCTGTGGGATAAGAATTCTGAGCTCGGAATACCGGTGTCTGCGCCTTTTGATGGCCCAGAGCCAGGGGAAAGCCGCTCCATTAATTTGCCTTCTGGGCGTAACTTCATTGTGCACGTTCCGGAGAAATACGACCCTGAGAAGCGCTGGCCGCTGGTGATGGTATTCCACGGTTGGGGCGAGGAACCCAAAGCGATTGAAGGCTACACAGAGATGAATGCTGCGCAGGCCATCGTTGTGTATCCAGCTGGCGTCGAGAAGGCATGGACGCCAGCACCGTATGCCAAGACGACTGAGGAAGAAGACCTCAAATTCGTTGCGGACATGGTTGACAGTCTGCGTGCGACTTACGCTATTGATGACAACCGTATTTTCGCAGCTGGCTTGTCCAACGGCGGTGGCTTCGCAGCGTTCCTGGCTTGCCGTATGCCGGAAACTTTCCATTCGATCGCCACGGTTTCTGCTGCCTACTACGAGGGCATCCACAAGAACTGTTCCGGAGATCCAGTGGGGCGCCTTGACATGCACGGCACCGATGACCCAGTGGTGGAGTATTACGGCGGAACCCGCCACGGTACAAAATACGATTCGGTGTCCACGGTTATGGAGACCAACCGGAAGCGCAATCAGTGCACGACGGATGTCACGACTATGCGGCTGGTCAACAACGCTTTGCAACAAACATGGATCGGCTGTAAAGCTCCGCTGCAGCACATCCGCATCGGCGGTGGATCACACATCTGGCCTGGTGGCCGCGTTGACGACAGAGCAGAGGTAGGAAAAGGCTTTGCCACTGACCGCGTTTTAGACTTCTTTGGCGTACCGGGTAGACCAGCAGGCACCGAGGATCCGGAGTCGGGTAAAAAGACCAGTTAGTCGTCTTGAACCGATGATGCTTGCAGCTGGAAGTGCCGGAAAGTAGCCCCCGGAACGGCGGAAACCCGGCCAACGCAGATTTCGGCCACGGTGCGGAAACCAGCAGCGTAGGCAGGGCCGTTCTTAGCAGTGGGCTGTGGTAATTGAACGAGATGGAAACTGCGGTTGCCAGAGTCTTCGGCGTTGAGCTCTAAGACAGCCTGGGCTGTGGTTCCTGAGCCCGCAAAGAAATCAAGGACCACAGCGTTGGGTCCACCGGCAATGGCTACGAGATGCTTGATGAGCCGGACAGGCTTGGGAAACTCAAATACTCCTTGAACACCCATGACATTTTCAGCGTCGCGTCGTCCAGCGCGGGTTACTCCGAAACGCTCCCCGTCCAAGATTGAACGGGGACGAGCCCCTTTCTTTTGATAGTTCTTGGTATAGACAAACCCCCGCCGAAAGACGAGCTGATCGTAATTCGCTGCGACCTTTTCTCGTCCCCACCGCCAGCGCGCGACCTTCTCCTTACCCGTGGGTTGGTCAGGCCAGTACTGACGGCCTTTCTCATCCGTAATGGGGAAGTCGAGCGTCGGCAGGTATCCCAGCGTCTTGGAATCTAGACGAACCAGTGAGTAGTTTCCGCGCTCGTCGCTGAAGTTATAGTTTGTTGATGTGTGCGCGCCCTCGTCCACATTGAAGCCAGGGTTATCTGGTGACTTGGCGTAACACAAAATGTATTCGTGCTCTACAACGGCATACTTCGAGTCATTCTTGCCGGTTCCGCCTTTCTTCCAAATCAATTGCCCGGCGAAACAGTCCTCTCCGAAGATCTCATCCATGATTTTGCGCAGGTTCGCGCATTCGTCTTCACCAATCGAGACAAAAATGAATCCTGTCTCCTTTAGAATTCCTCTAGCTAGAAATAGGCGTGGGTACATCATGGAAAGCCATTCAGCGTGCCATTGTCCGTAACTTCCGGACCCCATTTTTCGCCTTCGGCGGTAATTGTCCGTGTAAACGAATTCTTTGCCTGTGTTATACGGCGGGTCGATATAGATAACGTCTGCCCTAAAGCCCTCTGAGCCGAGCACCTTGAGCGCATCCAGGTTGTCGCCTTCAAAAATAGTATTTGGAGAGTCTGATTCGCCATTTTGTGCCACCTTGTGTAGTGCGGTGGGTGTGTGAGCTAATTGGGCGGCGGAGTTCTTGCCTGGCCACACGAGCCCAAAGAATTCCTCGGTTGCTTGCGTAGCTGCAGAAGGAGACGAATCCGCAAAAGAGTGAAACTCAGTGGGGGATGAGCTGTTTGTGGAGGGTGTTGGCATAGTCCGCGTAGTCCTCGGCTGTTATTGAAACTTTCGGTATTAACGATACTTTGAGCTCTACTAGGTGCCCGCTGTCAGATGCGGGTTTTGGGTACCGGTGTTCCG
>NZ_KV788292.1:0-168128 GCF_001807215.1 Corynebacterium sp. HMSC05D08
AACTAATCAATGCACCCTAAAACCGGAAGAGCCGCTAAAGGGCTAGGGGTTCGACGTTCCGAAAGTTAGAGGCCCAAAGCCTTGAGGATGGTGCGTAGCTTTGCGCTCGTCTCGGCGAGCTCTTCTTGAGAGTTAGAGGATTCAACTATTCCGCCACCGGCCCAAGCTCGCGCGGAGAGGCCGTCGCCTGCGACTTCGGCGCAGCGAATGGCGACCATGTACTCGCCGTCGCCAGAGGAATCGCACCAGCCAACGGCGCCGGCATAGAAGCCGCGGTCGGATTCCGCAGTTTCAATGAGCGCTTGAGCAGCCTCAGTTGGAGTGCCGCAAATCGCTGGTGTGGGGTGCACCAGGAGGGCGAGCTCGAGTGCGGTGAGCTTTGGGTCCTTAAGAGTGCCTGCGATTGGCGTGCCTAGGTGCCACATTTCATTGGTGCTGATGAGCTCCGGGGTGGTTGGCGCACTCAGGGTATCGCAGAGCGGAGTGAGCACGCGGCGTAGATGGTCAACGACGAACATGTGCTCGTGGAGATCTTTTGTGGAGTGTAGTAGGTCCTGTCCGGCGATGTGGTCGCGGGCGCGGTCTGCTTGGCGTGGGGCTGAGCCTGCTAGTGGGAAAGCGGTTACGGTAGAACCCTGCTTCTTGACCAGAATCTCAGGGGAAGAGCCGACCAACATTGCGCCGGGACGTCCTGCTGGAGAGAGATCCGCGATGAAGCCGTCACGGTTGGCGGAGAGATCGATAAGACGTGCTGCGACGAATCGGGGGTCGACCGGTGCGGCAAATTCGATGTCTACCCCACGAGCCAAAACTACCTTGTCAAGCTTTGAGGATTGAATCGTGGCGATTGCAGCATCTACTCGACGCAGGTGTTCCTCGGGCTCTGGGTCGAAACCGGTAACGCGCGCATTGAGGGTGCCCTGGCGGTAGTACGCGTGTGGTTCCAGCGGTCCGTCTTCGCGAATGATGGATGCGGGTTCGGTTAGGGCAACAGCTTCGTCAGGGTTGAAGGGAAGGGCGCCGACAATCATTTCTACGTTGCCAGTTCGAAGGGCGTTAATTGCGGCATCAGTGTCAGTGAAGGTCTTTTTCGCTCCTTGGGTGCGGACAGATCCTGTGGCGCGGGAGAGCAAAAAGTCGGGGGCCGTGGAAGGTCTGTTCGCATGCATGAATATCTAGCTTACTTCTTTGCTGAAAATTCACAGAATTCCGCGCGTTCAAAGATGCCTGCGTGAAGAATGTGACTAGTGTGACAAGGGTAAATTTTGCCCTGATTAAGGAGTTGTCGGTGTTAAACCTGGGAAATTGGTCGAAGAAGGTAGCTCGCTCGGCGATGGCTGTAGGAGCTGCTGCCCTCGTCGTGAGCGGCCCAGTTCAGCCAATCCCGAATGGGTAGTACTGGCGCTGCTAACGAGGCAATCATTGTCTATCCAGAAGGCTTTGAGCGTGCTTGGGAAGCGGCTCCCTATGCCAAGACCCGCGATGGCGAGGACATCCGTTTCATCCAGCGGATCTTGGACGCGGTCGATGCTGATTACCGCGTAGACCACTCGCGCGTATACGCAATGGGTATGTCCAATGGTGGTGGCTTTACCTCGGTATTGGGCTGCCACGCACAGGAAACATTTGCAGCTATTGCCACTGTTTCCGGTGCTTTCTACAACCCGGTAGAGGTCAACTGTGTTGATGCGCCCATGCACACCCTCATCATGCATGGTGGTCAATGACCACATGATGCAGTATGAAGGCGGAACTCACCATGAGGCCGGGTATCTTCCCGTTCGCGATGTGGTCGGTGGTTACCTTAATCGCAACCGATGTGACATGACCTTCCAAGCCGAGCAGAACGGTCCTATGGCTGAGCGACTCCGCTTTAACAACTGCCTGAAGACTGTCGAGCTTCTTAAGGTCAAGGGCGACCATACCTGGTGGCATGAGCCGGACACCTCCAACGAGGTATGGAACTTCCTGTCCGACAAGCGTAAGTAGCACCGTGGCTAGGACCGGTGAGGAGCCCAGCCACTAGGCATTAGTTCCTAGCTCAGCGTGTTACTCGGGAACTGCTGGGCGGGTACATCGGTTTGTCGGTTGCGGTTTCGGAAGAACTGCACCCACACGAAAAGGCCGGTGCCGAGGAACAAAGCAAATACCCCCATTCCTGCGAGGAATCCTGCCCAAAAGTTAAACAAAGGCATCTCGTAGCTCATCTCTTGCGCATCTGTTTCCACATATCCTTGCTCGTCACCTGCGGCAAGACTATGGCTTTTAGCTGGATTTCTAAGGCCATGGCCCTTGGCGTCTTGTGTCTTCTTATCGCTCTGTTTGTCCGCTGTTTTCTGGGCCGTGCCTTTCCCGGAATTGCCTGAGCCGGAGTTCTTTGGGCTGTGGTCGCTCGTGGTCCCGCCTGAACGCATAGCGGGTGCAGTCTGACCGCGTTGAGCTGAGCCACCAGATTTTTGTCCGTCGGACGAGTCCTTTGTCGGCTCTTTCGAGGTCTTCTTCGCCGTCGTGGAACCTGTCTTGTCTTTCTTAGCGTTCTTGGTTGCAGTGGGCTTTGCGGAACTAGGGCTGCCTACTAGCTTCTCTGCTTCCTTGAGCGTTCCAGCTAGGGTTTTGTCGAGGCCGGCGATGGCTTTGCCAGTATCATTTATGTCCTTGGCCAACTGCTGGGCCCTGTTTTTTGGCTTAGCAGTGGACCCCCCAGCGTCAAAGCCCAGATTGCACAGTTCCGAGTCCGAGGTATTGCTACCCACCAGGAAAGGCACCTTCATGGAGTGCTCGGAGCCATCGGACATGGTGAAAGTAAACGTGACCGCGTATGCGCCAGGCTCGGTAAAGCCAAGATTGACGTGAGTGTGTGAACGGTAATAGTCCCACGCCATGCCTGGGTCGTCGCTGTCGAGCAGCAGCTGGTGACCGGTAAGCTCGTCTTTCCATGCAACGATACGCCCACCGGCCGGCGCGCTGTTGAGCTCCATTGTCAGCTGTGCTGTATCGGAGTCCGTCATCGTGGACAAGTGGAGAAGCGAGAAACCGAACCAGGGGCGGGAGTATTCCTGGTTTTGCGGCAAGAGCCACGCATTGCCAGAGATACCTGGGAACCCGAGATCGTCGAGGGAGCGCGTCATTGCGTCGTCTACTATAACGACGAACTCGCCCTCTTCGCGCTCCACGTGGCTACCACTGCTGTCATCGTCGACGGTAAAGCGCAAAGGGCCATTGTCGTCGCGTACCGCTAGATCCTGGTGACCCTTCGTAATTTGGTAAGCGTTAGCAAGGCTGCATGATTCTTCGGCATGAGCCACGGCGGTGTTGGCATACGTCGGCATGAGAACGGGAGCTGCGGTGCCCAGCAGAGCGGCTGCGCCCAAGGCAAGCGCTGTGCGCGGGAGACGAGTATGAGAAAGCTTGGAACGGAGTGGTCGTTTTAGGAAGTTCATGCTGAATGCTCCTTATCGGTTTGGTTCTGGGTTTCGCTAGCTACAGGGGCGGAAATGGATGGGGTTGAAGAACCTGGAGAGGCTGCGTCCTTAGTTGAATTCATTCTTGGCTGGCGTGACGGCCTGCGTTGGAGTAACGGGGAGACAAGCCAGGCCAGAAGGAACAAGGCCGTTAGTACTAGGACGATGGTCGCGCCCGCGGGCAGGTCGATGGCCCATGCGAGGTAGATACCGGCGAAGCTCGCTGCGGCGCCGATGAGACTAGAGGCGCACATCATGGCGCCAAGCGAGTTGGTAAGCAGCCGGGCTGTCGCAGCCGGCGTGATGAGAAGGGCCAGCACCAAGATGTTGCCGATGGTCCCCACTGAGATGACAACCGCGGCGGTAACGCACAGGTAGAGAACTAAGTCCAGAGCGAAGACTGGAAGTCCCATCGCGCGGGCGGTCTCTTTGTCTAGGCACGCGGCTGTCAGCTGCGGTCCGAGCAACACGATGACGCCGACCACGCAGACGGTTACTGCCGCAGCGGTGTACAAATCAATGCGGGACACGCCCGTCAGTGTTCCGAAGAGGAAACTGGTTAAGGAAGCCGTGTAGCCCTCAACACGCGAGATGATGACCATACCGAGCGCGAAAGATGCGGCAAAGAAGATTCCGATGACTGAGTCTTCCCGTAGGTTACGACGCTGTGAGAAGCCCGCAATGAGCAGCGCCACGACAGTCCCTGCGACGGCGCCGCCCAAAAGCACAGAACCCTGCAAGGCGAAGGCGACCGCCAGCCCCGGGAACACGGCGTGGGAGACGGCGTCACCTATGAAGGCCATTCCGCGTAGCACCACGTAGCAACCCACCACACCGCAGACAATGGCAGCCAATATGGAAATCCCGACCGCACGCGCGAGAAAGTCCAAGTGCGGATTCGCCAGGTCCCTAAAGAAGTCAATTAATGTCACTTCAATCATGCGGCGACTCCAATCGCGGACAGCAAGGGAGAGTCTGCCTGAACACCGAACGTAGCGACCCACGAGGCGGCGTCGCCAAGCACGAGCTCTGCTGGCCCATCTGCCACCACACCCCGGTTGAACAGGACTAGGCGATGGCAGGAGTGGGCGGCTTCAGCGAGGTTGTGGGTGGACATGACGATGCTCGTCCCCTGGTGACACAGCCGGTCAAAAAGGAAAAGCAACTCCTCCGTGTTGGGTGCATCCAGCCCGGTGAAAGGCTCGTCGAGCAGCAGGACCTCCGGTTCAGTGGCAAGGGCTCTGGCGATAAGTACTCGTTGGCGCTGCCCACCGGAAAGCTGTGCAATGGGTCGACGCGACAATTCCTCGAGGTTGGTCAACTCCAACGCCCGGCGAGCGGCCTCATGATCCACGCGCTTGGGGCGTCGGCACCAACCGATAAGTCCAGTGCGTCCGCCCAAGACGGCGCGATAGACGTTTATAGGGAAGTCCCACTCCACGTCGTGGCGCTGCGGAACATAGCCCACGGAAGCTGAGCGGTCTATGTTGCCTTGATACGGAATGAGGCCCAGGATCGAGCGCATAAATGTTGTCTTGCCAGCACCATTAGGGCCCAAGAGGCCGATGAACTCGCCGCGGTCAACCCGCAGAGAAGCATTTTCGATTACGTTTCGACCGCTGAGCGTGACACATACGCGCTCCGCGCTAATCACCTTAGAGGTTTCCATTATTTGCCTTCCCTGCGTGAAGAGGCGACGAGCATCGCCACGGAACCTACGAGGACCAGGGCGCCTAGCCCCACGAGGGCCCATATCCACCACGCCAATCCAGAATCGGCTTTCTCATCTACCGCGGCCGGATCCCACTCGGTGTTTTGGGCCTCCGCCACGTCGGTGTCATTGCCCACCGCAAAGGTGAGGACGCCGTCTGTGCTGAAGTCACTACCGTCCTTGGTTTTGCCGGAGAAGCGGACTCCTACTTGATGCACACCGGGTTCGGTAAAGGTCCAGTTCGCATGGGTGTGGGTGTTGAGATCGACCCAAAAGCCTTCCTGCTGTTGCTTAGCAGTGGACCAGAGGACTTGGGGTGCCTCAAAGCCGCCGTTTTGCAGGAACAAGGAGAACTCACCGGGGCCGGAATGCCCGAGGAACTCCAAGGTGACGCCACGATCGACGGCGTCGACAAGCGAGGGCGACTGAGTATTCCAACCTACCCACGGCACCCCGGCCTGCTCTGTCTGCGGAACAACCCAAACATTTTCGCCAGGGGTGCCGCCAACGAAGTCGAACTGGGCGTCGTCAGGCAGCGCCAGCTGTGCGTCATCGCCGACCTTGAACACAACATCGTTCAAGTCTCGCCACACTGGGGTGGCGGCGGAATCGTCACGCGCCAAGAACTGCGCTTTACCGTCGATAAATTGCGCGCCCACATCGACGTGGCCATGGTCGATGACAGCTTCGGTGCCAGGCTGCGCGATTTCCTCGTCCCCCGAGACCACCTGGGCCAGATCGCCTGCCCACGCACTCGGAACCGGAACCACCGAGGTCACCAGCACTGTCAAGGCGGTGGCCAACCCTAGGAAGACCACGGGGAGACGGGCGAGGAGGGAACCATGTGGAGTATCGGGTGACAGTAAAAATCTATGCATGAGTGTTTCCTTCTGTGGTGTGTATCGGTGTGTGCGAGCGAGGGGGCGTGAATTGGGTTAGGCCAGACATCGGCGAAGCGAATCAGCGTTGAAACGCATGAAGTCGATGTAGGTGGGGACGCGTTCGTCGAGGGTGTCGCCATAAATGGGACAGACTGCCACCCCTAGTTGAGCCGCGGCTTCAGTGAGCGTGGCGGTGCTTGATTGCTGAGTGGGCTCGACAAAGACTGCGGGCAGCTGGAGGTTTTCCAGCGTGCGGCGCAGCGCGATGACGTCGCGGGGTGAGGGTTCGATTGCCGGGTTTGGTGTCACGAAACCAGCCACCTGCATTCCGTAGCCCTGTTCGAGGTAGGCGTAGCCGTGGTGCGGCGTGACCAGGTGCCGGCGGCTTGGCGGAATGGCGTTTAACTGCGCGGCGACGTATTCATCGGTCTGACGTAACGAGTCTGAATAGGATTGCGCTCGCTTGCGATAGTCTGCGCCATGGGTGGGATCGACCAGGGCAAGTTGGTCCGCGATCACCTCGGCCTCGGCAATGACGTTGTCCACGTCGTGCCACAGGTGCGGGTCCACCTCGCCGTGGATGTGCTTGCCCAAGACCGCCTGGGGAAGAAGATAGGTTTCCGAACCCGGCCGGCCGAGGAAACGATAGCTTGGGTTCGGGGGAATCTCCTGCAGCGTTGAAGAGGGAAGTGCCAGGGCAGTAGTCGCTGGATCGAAATGCTTTCCGTTGTCTTGGAGGTCAATGGTGCTGCCCGCCATGTTCGCGGTGATGTCCACGTGGCCTTCACTAAGTGCCTGCATCCCGTCAGGTGGGTTAACGCCCACAGCCACGGTGACCTCGGTGCTTTCGGTCGGCTCGGTATCGCCCTCCCTGGAGTTCGCGCGGAACCCAAGGCGGTAGATGCCCGGCTTGGAAAAGCCCCAGGAGACGTGGGTATGAGCGTTGGCCGGCAGCTGCGCGGTGTCCTCGCGGGCGGAGATACCATCAGCGCTGTTGAAAAGAACTTCTGGGGTGCCAAAGGTAGTGACCACGTATGCGGACACATCCCCGGGCCCCTCTGCAGAAACCATGCTCAGCTCAACGGCGTGAGAGTTTGCTGGGGCATCCTGGATGCGCAGGCCCAGCCAGATGGCGTCGAGGGCGACATTTTCTACGAGTGGGACCAGCTTTGCACCACGGGTTGAGGCTTGATCGGAGACTTCAACGACGGGAGCCGACGACGTCTCGCGGAGGGTGTCCATCAGCGCTTGGGGTTCGAGGAGATAACCGTTGGCGAAGGTGACGTCGGCGTTCGCTGCGTCGCGGATGGTACGCAGGGAGGGCTCAAAGGTGTGCGGGTCTTTGCCTGCAGGAATGAGCGTGGTGACGTTGACGTCAGGTCCTGCGACGTTGCGAACAACGTCGGCGAGGATTGGCGTAGTGGCTACTACGTTCAAGGCCGCGGGGCTGGTCGTCGCGCCCGGATGTAGTTCCGCTTGGCCTGCACTGGTACAGGCGCTGAGAGCGAGTGCGCTTAACGACGCCCCCAGCACCATGCATCTGCGCATCCCAAGGCTAGGGATTGGGTATTGCATTAGTCGCGCGCCTTAGCCAATGCGAGACGAGCAACGCCCAAGCCAAGTACCAACATTCCACCGCCGAGGATTGCGATGCCCCAAGGCAAGTAGCTCCTGGGCTCCCCGTAAGCACCTGCTACTGATTGCAACTCGACGTCGGTATCCGGATCACCTTCCCCAGCGTGGGCCGCGGCTTTTTTGGAGTGGTGCTTGTTGCGGGATTTCTTCTGATCAGCCTTGGCTTTTCGTCCGTCACCCGTGGTTCCGTTGGACGATCCTCGGGAGGAGCCGTTGCGCGAACCTGCAGCTGCGCCGCTTCCAGCACCGGCAAGGCCCGCGGCGGACGAGCCACCGCTGCGGGATACTCCGGAGGCAGCGGAGTCGGAGGATTCCTCCGAACCGGAGTAGTCCCCGTCCTCGGACGCTTCTTCATCCGAGGACGCTGCCTGTCCATCGCCCACGTCCCAGGTGTAGGTGACGGTGTTACTGGTGTCGCCGTTGGAGGCTGCCTGCACCGTCATGGTATAGATTCCTGGTTGGCTAAACGCCCAGTTGACGTGACGGTGCGCTGGGTATGGCTGATTGATGACATCGCCGCTGGTCAACTCCAGTGAGCCGGAGTTGGTCACGGCGTTGAGCTCGCCAAAGCCAGCGGTTTCGAAAACATAGACGGAACCTGGTCCGCTGACTTCACGGAACTTGAGATCAACGTCGGTGTAGCCGGCCTTTTGGGCGGGCTGGGTGTCCCACCCGGGCCAAAGGATGTCTTGTCGCTGCGTCTGGGGCAGGTAGTAGGTGGATTCGCCGATTCCGTCGATGCTCTCAGTGACGTCGGACCACGCGTTCTCATTGACTTTCAAAATCACGTCATTGCCTGGTCGCTCCACGGCAGCGCCCGTGATGTCTTCTTTCATAGACAAAGAAAGCTGACCATCGGGCGCAGACACGAAGAACGCGTCGACGTGCCCGGAATCGAATACTTCCTGTGCATGCGCCATAGGCCACGGTGCGATGCACACCGCTAGCAGACATGCCAAGAGCAGGCTAAACCTCCGCCACAGCTGGCGGGTATGGATGACAGGCGTTTCCAACAGGCGTACGAGTGAGTTCATGAAAATGGGTCCTGAATGAGTTTGGGTGAGTTGGGGAGGCGAGGGGAGTCCTCGGATTAGCGTCCGGTAAGACCACGCATCCACCGGTCAATTTCGGCGCGGTGATCGCGGTAGAAATTGAAGAACGCCTGGAAAATAGTTGCCAGGACCACTGGAAGCACGAGCGACAACGGATTAAAGGAGGAACCCTCCTTGTCCGGCTGTGGCGTTGGCGTTGGCTTTGGTTTAGGTGCAGCCGACGTCGAAGACGGTGCTGGTTTAGGAGCAGGGGCCTTAGACGTGGAGCTTGGTGCAGGCTTTGGCTCTGGCTTATCCGCGGCACAGTCAGCAATAGCTTTGTCACCCATTGCCATGGTGAGATGCTGTGGCTGGGAAGCAAGCTTCTTACCGTCTGTCGTCTCAGCGGTGTAGGTCACCTCGAACACATAGGTACCTGGCTTGGAGAAAGCCCAGTTAGTATGGGTGTGCGTTGGAAACGTGGTGTCGATCGTGAAGTCGTCCTTAGTGGAGTCCACGAGAATCTCGCCTGGGCCACCGAAATCGGTGAGCCACATACCGAACGACGCCCCTTCAGGCATGGAAACCGGCTTGATGTTCAGCTGAACGACGCCGTCCTTGTAGTCCTTGTAATTGAGTGTCTCGGTGTTATAGCCAGGCCAGATAACATCGCGTTTTTGAGTCTGCGGAAGCAAGAAAGTCTTTTCACCGACCGGGCCCATGAAATCGAAGCTTGGGTCGCTATGGTTCTCAGGGCGGGGGATCATTGCATTGTTGTGTACCGCAAAGACGACGTCGTCAAGCTTGCGGTAGGTCAGCCCTGAAGCACCGATGTTTGTCTCATCCTTGAGCTTGGTCTCAAACGCATCGCCCTCGCGAACACCCATGATGTCGACGTGACCGTGGTCCAGGGAGAGTTTCGCAGAGCACACTGTGCCCTCGGTGCCCTCGGGGTTCTTTCCTTCCGTTGCCGGTACAGAGGTCTCTTTGGGCACTGACGAGGTCGTCGGATTGGTTGGATTTTCATCGGATGGTGCCTCGGCTACGTCGAGCTTTCCGTCGGCTTTGTAGGTCTTGCCGGACTCGTACTTGTCTGTCAAGACGACTGAGCCGGATCCCGCCATAATAGTTGGATGAGGCGTGACGGTGACCTTCACTTTAGCCTCGTCGTAGTATCCCTCGTCTTCAAAGAGGAACTCGGCGTGCCCATTGTTGATCGCAGCGTCAAAATCCAAGGTGGCGAAGTTAGAACCGCGTTCGTAAAGACCGCCGTTGATAAAGCCGGAGAAGTTCTTGTCCTCGGTATCGACCACCAGCTTGGATACAGAATCGTTGACACGCTCGATTCGCGTATGGAATTCAGGTGTCGACGGAACGGTTTCTTCCATTGGCGCGAGATTGCGCGGCTTGTGCGATTCGTTCCACTTGTCAGCGGACTTGGCGGAATCCGTCGATACTTGACTCTGCGGCGCGTAGGCGAGCGTTTCGGAGATCCAGCGTGGTGCGTCGCCCTCAGGGGTAAAGACCGCCTGAATCTCAGAGCCCAGTGGGCCGAGGAACTCATCCCACTGCGCCACGCCATCGCTTACGGGCAGATCGGTGAGGAAATAGCCGTCGATAAGCAGCGTTAACGTGCCCGAAGCCTTGTTCTCTGCATTGAAGCTAATGGTGGACAGGTTCTTGTCGCCGTCCTTTTCAGGATTGGATTTCGGAGCAATGCTGAGCTTGTAGCCTGCCGCAGAGGCATCGCCGTCAGCCGCAGCGTCGTAGCGCTCCTGCAAGGAAGGAGTCGGGCTATCGGCAGGCTTCATGCCTCCTACCTGTAGGGAAGTGGTGGTAGGCTCCGAAGCAATGAGCGTGCCGTCCTTCTTGCGCGCTGTGGTGCGGTAGGTGACCTCGTAACGCCCAGGCTTCGTGAACATTGTGTAGTTGTGCGTGTGCGTACCAGCGGTGAGCTCAGCAGAATGCGCAGAGTTCGGTGTTGTGCCGAGCATCCGGCGAAGGTCGGCTGGTGAGTTGTGGTAGTTGAAGAGCTCGAAGTCGCCCGGACCATCGACAGATACGATGTCTAGGGACGCGTACTCGTCGCGGAAGTTTTTCACAGGCAAGCCTGCATCGGCGCCGAAGCCGAGCCAAATCGGATCGTGGGAGCCAGTAGGATTGAAAGGAGCCGCGTAGTAGGTTTCGCCGGGTTTTCCGATGAAGTCGAACGAGTTATCTGCAGGAAGAGTGAATTGGTACTGGTTTCCACCATCGCGGCCCCAGCCTTTTCCGATCCACGCGACGGTATCTGGCAGTGGCGTGGTGGTTGAGTTGTGCTCAGACTTTAGGACAAAGTTGTCGCCTTCCCAAAATGTCTTTGGGGAATCAACGTGACTTTGGGTTGCGATTGCTTTTCCGTCGTCAGGACCAGCGAGTGCCACTCCAGGTGTGAGAAGCGAGAGGGTAGTGAGAAGAGCTAGATAGCGAGTGCGGTTACGAGCCACAGTGTGGAGACCTTTCTTCAGTTCTGATGTGAGGTCTTCACTATAGAAAATGACAACCATTACCGGTAGCAGAAACTCGCTCCCGATAGTGGTCGCTGGGAAAACTTAATGAAATTGACTTTCGGTTACCCCAATTTGGGTTTAACCCGTCGATGGGGAGGGCAGTGCGGGGTGATGCAGGCTTGGCCGGTGGTACGGCGCTAAAGCGCCTGCACTACCATGGTCGGCATGACTGAAACTATTTCTGACGTACGCGTACGTTTCTGCCCATCGCCCACCGGCACCCCGCACGTGGGCATGGTCCGTACAGCCCTGTTTAACTGGGCTTACGCCCGCCATACCGGTGGCAAGCTCGTCTTCCGCATCGAAGACACCGACGCTGCACGTGACTCCGAAGAGTCCTACCAGGCGATTATCGATTCGCTGAAGTGGCTGGGCATGGACTGGGATGAGGGCGTTGTTACGGGCGGCCCGCACGAGCCTTACCGCCAGTCTCAGCGCATGGACATCTATGCCGATGTTCTGGAGAAGCTGAAGGAGGGTGGCTACGTCTACCCGGCTTATTCAACTGCTAAGGAAGTGGAGGAGCGCCACAAGGCGGCTGGCCGCGACCCGAAGCTGGGCTATGACAACTACGACCGCGATCTCACCGATGAGCAGATCGCTGCATTCGAGGCTGAAGGCCGCAAGCCGGTGTGGCGCCTGCGCATGCCGGAGCAGGATTGGACCTGGAAGGATCTCGTTCGTGGCGAGTTGACCTTCAAGTCTGAGACCCAGCCGGACTATGTTGTTGCACGTTCCAACGGCGCGCCGCTTTACACTCTGGTTAACCCGGTCGATGACGCGCTGATGGGCATCACTCACGTTCTGCGTGGTGAGGACCTTCTTTCGTCCACTCCGCGTCAGTTGGCGCTCTACGAGGCTCTGAAGGAACTTGGCATCGCTAAGCAGACCCCTGAGTTTGGCCACCTGCCATTCGTTATGGGTGAGGGCAATAAGAAGCTGTCCAAGCGTGACCCGCAGTCCAACCTCTTTAACCACCGCGACGCCGGCATTATCCCGGAGGGCATGCTCAACTACCTGTCCCTGCTGGGCTGGTCCCTGTCTGCGGATCAGGACATTTTCTCCGTGGACGAGCTCGTTGCGAACTTCGATGTGGAAGACGTTCTGGGTAACCCGGCTCGTTTCGATCAGAAGAAGCTGGAGGCTATTAACGCCGATCACATTCGCTTGCTGGAACCCGAGGTCTTCGCGCAGCGTCTGCGTGATTACCTGACCGAGTACACCGATTTCCCGGCCGACTATGACGATCAGAAGTTTGCCTTCGTGGCAGACCTCGTTCAGACCCGCATCAAGATGCTGGGCGACGCCTATGGTCTCATGAGCTTTCTGGTTACTCCGGATTCCGAGCTGGAGCTCGACGAGAAGTCCGCAAAGAAGAACCTCAAGGAAGATGCGGTGCAGCCGCTGGAGGTCTCTATTGCTCGCTTGGAGGAACTGGAAGAGTGGAAGACGGACGCCATTGAGTCTGTACTGTCCAAGGCCCTCATCGAGGAGCTTGAGCTGAAGCCGCGCAAGGCCTACGGAGCTTTGCGCGTAGCTATCTCTGGCCAGCAGGTCTCTCCGCCACTGTTTGAGTCCATGGAGCTGCTGGGCAAGGAGTCCACCCTCAATCGCTTGCGTGCCGCTCTGGCTGTCACGCCGTTCCAGGCGCCCGTGCAGCAGTAGTGGCAAAGATGTAGCTACTAGCTAGGCACTTCTCGTGGCCCCATTCCCGCAATGCGTTGGGAGTGGGGCTGCTGTCTTTGTGGGCGCCTGTAAATGGCCGCCACCGGGCAAAGCGCATCGATGTAATTAGAACGCTTTCAAAGCCACCTTATTAGCCCCAAAACCCGCAATGACATTGCGATTTGTGTGAAAACCGAAACGGCGGCTATAGTAATAAACCGTTGCAGCGAGCAACACCGCGGGGTTTGACTCCAAGGTAGTTAAGAGCTCAAAGCGATAATGGCCTATGGTGTAATTGGCAACACTACGGTTTCTGGTACCGTCATTCTAGGTTCGAGTCCTGGTAGGCCAGCAGTGATGACTGCTAAGCAGAAGTCACAGTTCTATGCCCCGTTCGTCTAGCGGCCTAGGACGCCGGCCTCTCACGCCGGTAACACGGGTTCAAATCCCGTACGGGGTACAAATAGAAAATCTCGAAACACTTTCCAGGTGGTTAGTGTTTCGAGATTTTTGCTTATGGTTTAAAAATCGTGCGTACCGATCGCTGGCGCTTTTGACTCAATGCCCTAGACGATGAAAATCGTGGCGTTGTTGCCGCCCTTGCAAGTGATCAGCGAGTTTTCGGACACGGTGCAGCTCATCTGATAAGCCTTGCCGGTTACTGGGCTAGCAACGTTTAAGGAGCCGGGGATATACCCGCGGAGGTCCTCTGCAGGGCTTGGGGTGGCATTGATAAGCGCACTGGTGGTTTCCTTGGCAAAGTCACAGCTGGTGTTGGGGCCCGCCATGAGGAAGTTGATGTGGTAACCGTCACCCATCATGCACAGCTCGGATGGAGTGCCGTTAACCGTCACTTTCGTTCCTGAAGCGTCTCCCGCCTGTACGCCGAGGGAGTCGATGAGCTTCTGGCGTGCGTCTTGGTCGGTGACGTGGTTGCTGGGGTCTTCCTGGCCATTACCTTGTGGGGTTGCCTGCTGTGCCACGGTTTGTGGTGCGTTAAGGTCCAGCGTGGGCTGCGGGGCGTCGGGGACAGAAGCGCCGTTGGTTTGCTGAAGGGCCTTTAACTCTTCAAAGCTGTTGTTGAAGCTTGGCTCAGCCGGGGAGGGTTGATCGCTCGGGGCGGGGCTGCAGGCCGCAGCAAAGCCGCCGGCGAGTGCGATGGTGGCCAGCGTTAGCGGAAGGCGTCGTGAAGCAAACATGCCCTAAGCCTAACGCGGATCGTGTGGCGTATGTTCGAAAAGATTAAAACCGTCACCTCTAAGAAAGAGGTGACGGTTGAGGTAACGGGTATAGCTCGCTACCGATTAGTGGTCATCCCAGTGACCTTCGTGGGCGGCGTGGCGGTGGCCATCGTGCAGGTAGTCAACATGATCGCCGTGAGGGATGGCAACGTGGCCGCAGCCCTCGCCATGCTGGTGATCGTGGTCAGCGTGCTCATGGTGCTCGGTGGTCTCGCACTCGTCCCAGTGGCCCTCGTGCTCACGGTGGATGTGGCCCTCGTGGAGGTAGTCGGTGTGATCCTTGTGAGGGAAAGCAACGTGGCCGCAGCCTGCGCCGTGGACGTGGGTGTGCTCTTCGTGGATGGTGTGGGTGCTCATGGAAAGCTCCTTCAGGTTGGTGCGGTTTGTCCGCGTTTTCAGTACGTTTTCATTTAACAACATTTTCATTCCAATTTCAATAAACCGCGCTAACTTTTTCAAAATATTTTCAATTTCACTCCTTGTCGGTGAAACTCTGAGCCTTTTCCTGGTCTTTCCCTGGCTTCGAATGGGTGAGCCGGGAAGGGGGTGCAAGAGGTAGCGCGTGTAGGTATAGGAAAAAATTGGTGAAAGCGCTATGTTATGGAAGTAACTGAAGTGAAAGGGGAGAAGATGCGAGGCTTAAAGAACGGCCTGGTCGCAGCTGCTGCGGCCTTCATTGCAGTAGCGGGAGGCCAGGCCATTGCGCAAGCTGCGCCGGGTGTATCTGTGACGCAGGGGCAGGTTGTGATGACGGCTGAGGGGGCCAGCTGCACCGTGGGCTATGTTGAGGGTGACCGTGCCTGGACGGCTGCGCACTGCGGCCTGTCAGGGCAGCAGGTTTATAACCAGTTTGGCCAGCACGTAGGAACGTTGCGTTGGTTTAAGCCATCGGGCGCTGCAGAACATGACTTGGCGTATATCCAATTTGCGGCTGGAACGTATAGTGGGGGCAACCCAAAGACGGGTGACGGTATTCGCCCGGTTCCTGCACCAGGTACTGATGTTTGCATTAATGGGCGTCTGAGCGGCAACGACTGTGCACAGGCTATTAATGGTCCGCGTGACTTCGATGGCATGAACTATGCCAACAACATCCCGAAGGTAAATGGTGACAGTGGCTCGGGCGTGTACGTCCCGGGACAACCAGGCGTTGTCGGAATCTACCAAGGTGGCACCGTTGTCTCACGTAATGGACAAACGGCCTTCTTTAGCAACTACGCGCGCATGCCTTACGCGAACGAGCTCGCCGCACTTCCGCATAAGGGCTTTGTCGCCCGCCGTCCTGATATTGCCACTCCACGCAATATCGTCGAGGTTCCTGGCGTCGAGTTACGCAAGGTAGGCGACCAGGTGGAAGGCCTTGCCACCACGAGCAGTGAAGGCTTTGGATTCGATGCCATCCGTGGCATTGCAAACAACTACGGCATTATCATCTAGTGACTAGTGACTAGTGACTGTGGCTTGAGAGGGGCGAAACCATGTGGCAAAACACTGGGTCTGAAGTTCTCACGCCGCATATTGTGCGTGCGCTAGACGTCGCTGCGCGGGCACACGACGGACACTATCGCAAGGGGAGCGATACCCCATACGTTTCGCATCTATTTGGCGTGATGCACCTCGCTGCAGCGCAGGGGCTGGCGGACGATATCCGTGAAGACGTCCTCATTGCTTGTTTGCTCCACGACACGTTGGAGGATGTCCCTGAGCGCTATTCGGCCCAGCAGATGGAACAGGACTTCGGCCCGCACGTACTGAATATCGTCCGGGGAGTAACTAAGGATGACTCCTTGGAATCGTGGCGCGAGCGTGCAGACGCATACTTGGCTCACCTGAGGGGTGCCTCCGAGGCGTCGGTCATCGTCAGCGCCTGCGATAAGCTTCACAACCTCAGTTCTATCCTTGCCGACCATGATGCTTATGGCGATAAGCTGTGGGCGCGGTTCAACAGCGGTAGATCAGACCAACAGTGGTGGTATGGGGCCGTCTTTTCCGTTGTAGAACAGCGATGCCCGCAACTGCCGCTGCTCGGTGAGTACCGGCAGAAGCTAGAAAAGCTGCGGGCTCTGTAGCTTAGAACTCAGTAGTGAGCTGAACTCAGTGTTGAGCTGAACTCATAATGCGCGGAGCCGTTTAGAGGCGTGCGGTGAGCTGTGTCGCGGCGTCGGCAAGCAGCGGAGCGTACTTCTGTGCCGGGGAGGGGCGGAAGCGCTCGGCGGAGCCTGAGACCGAAATAACCGCCACGAGGTTGCCGGCCGAGTCGAATACTGGGGCGGAGATCGAGGCAAGACCCGTCTCGCGTTCTTCGATCGACTCGGAATAGCCATTCTCGCGGGCTAGAGCGACGTCTTCATCGCTAAAGGTGGCCCCAGTAGTGTCGATGTTGTCGAATGCCGCGAAAATGCGGGCGGCTGAACCGGAAGTAAGCGGTAGCTGGCGGCCTACCGGTACCACGTTGTGCAAGCCGGACTCGGGCTCGCGAGTGGCAACGCAAGTGCGAGAATTGCCGGAGAGCTGATAAAGCTGGACGGATTCACCAGTCTCAGCGAGCAGGCGTTCCATGATCGGACCGGCTGCTTCGATGATGTGATCCCGGTTGCCGGGAAGTGCAGGGCCCGCGCCCCACTTGCCGTCGGGTGTGCGGGTCAGGATTCTGTGAACTTCCAGTGCGGTTGCGAGGCGATGGGCTGTTGCCCGAGGTAGACCGGTGGTCTCACATAGTTCGTTGAGGGTGGACGGACGGTTGGCTGCGGCCATCATGATGGCGACGGCGCGGTCAAGTACCTTAATTCCGGATACTGCGCTATACTCTCCCATACAGTGAAATCTACGTTCCAATTAATGAGATTTCAAGTGGAGTGATTGAAATGACTGAGAAACTGACCCTAGCTGAGAAAGTTTGGCGCGACCACGTCGTGCAGAAGGGCGAGAATGGCGCTCCTGATCTGATTTATATTGACTTCCAGCTCCTCCATGAAGTTACCAGCCCACAGGCCTTCGATGGCCTGCGCCTCGCTGGACGTAAGATGCGCCATCCGGAGTTGCACCTTGCCACCGAGGACCACAATGTCCCGACCGTAGGTATCAAGACCGGCAACCTCTTGGAGATTAAAGACGAGATTTCCCGCACCCAGGTCTCTACGCTGCGTCAAAACTGTGAAGAGTTCGGGGTTCGTCTTCACCCCATGGGCGATGCGCAGCAGGGCATTGTCCACACCGTGGGACCCCAGCTGGGTATCACCCAACCCGGCATGACCATCGTGTGTGGCGACTCTCATACTTCGACCCACGGTGCTTTTGGCTCCATCGCGATGGGCATTGGTACCTCCGAGGTTGAGCACGTTATGGCTACCCAGACCTTGTCTCTGAAGCCCTTTAAGACCATGGCAATCGAAGTTAGCGGCGAGCTCGCAGAGGGCGTTTCTGCCAAGGATCTGATTCTGGCGATCATCGCGAAGATCGGTACCGGTGGCGGCCAGGGCCACATTATCGAGTACCGCGGCGAGGCTATCCGCAAGATGTCTATGGAAGCCCGCATGACCATTTGCAATATGTCCATCGAGGCTGGTGCACGTGCTGGCATGGTCGCGCCGGATGAGACCACCTTTGAGTACGTCAAGGGCCGTGAATTCGCGCCGAAGGGTGAGGACTGGGATGCAGCGGTCGAGTACTGGAAGACTCTGCCAACCGACGAGGGCGCGCAATTCGACACCGTGGTCGAAATTGACGGTTCTGCACTGACCCCGTTCGTCACCTGGGGCACCAACCCAGGCCAAGGCCTCCCGCTGGGCGAGAGCGTGCCGGACCCCGAGTCTTTTGGGGATGAGAACTTGAAGGCCGCTACTGTGAAGGCTCTCGCCTACATGGACCTGCAGCCAGGCACCCCGCTGCGTGACATCAAGATCGACACCGTGTTCCTGGGCTCGTGCACCAACGCGCGTATCGAGGATCTGCGTGCCGCTGCGGAGGTGGTGAAGGGCCGTACCATCGCGCCGAGCACCCGTATGATGGTGGTTCCTTCCTCTGCTGTAGTCAAGGTCCAGGCAGAAGAAGAAGGCCTGGACAAGATTTTCACCGACTTCGGTGCTGAGTGGCGCACCGCAGGTTGCTCGATGTGCCTGGGTATGAACCCGGATCAGCTCAAGCCTGGGGAGCGCTCGGCATCTACCTCGAACCGCAACTTTGAGGGCCGCCAAGGCCCAGGCGGGCGCACACACTTGGTCTCGCCGGCGGTTGCCGCAGCAACTGCCGTGACCGGTCACCTCGCGTCCCCGGCTGACCTTTAACTCACCGACCCATAGCCATATCTGCAGATAACTAGGAGACTACGACAATGGAAAAGTTCGTAACCCATACCGGTGTTGGTGTCCCACTTCGCGCATCCAACGTCGATACTGACCAAATCATCCCGGCGCGCTACTTGAAGTCGGTCAAGCGCACAGGCTTTGCCGACGGCCTGTTTTCTAACTGGCGTTCCGACGAGAACTTCGTCCTCAACCAGGAGCCGTTCAACCATGGTTCGGTGCTCTTCGCCGGCCGCGACTTTGGTACTGGTTCCTCCCGCGAGCATGCGGTGTGGGCGTTGAGCGAGTTCGGTTTCAAGGCGGTATTCTCGTCGCGCTTCGCCGATATTTTCCGCGGCAATTCTGGCAAAGCCGGTTTGCTAACTGGACTTATGGAACAAGAGGATATCGAGCTTATCTGGAAGCAGCTCGAGCAAGGCGAAACCGAAGTAACGGTGGATCTGGAGGCTCGCAGTGTCACGGTCGGCGGCAACTCTTACTCTTTCGATATCGATGACTACACCCGTTGGCGCCTGATGGAGGGCCTCGATGACATTGGGTTGACCCTGCGCAGCGAAGACGCCATCGAGACATTCGAGGCACAGCGTGCTGCCTTTAAGCCCGCTGTATCTTAAGGCATTTTTAGCGCTCGTATCAGCGTTTAGAAATGCCCTATTTGCCCTAATCCGCAGACACATGCGGAGATGAAGGTGAGTGGGACTGCTTATGTTTTGCCCCCGTTGCGTGAACAATTGGTAACGGGTGCCGCGCATGGCTGTTAGCGAATTACCAGCGATAATATTGTTGCCTACATGAGTAATAATTTTGGTAATAATAATGACTTTGGTGCCGGTCAAGGTTCAAACTATGGTCAGCAGGGCGGCGACGCCTACGGTGGTGGCTCTTACGGTGGGCCCACCGGCCCGGCAAATCCCTTCTCGCAGGGCAATAGTGGCGTACCCGGCCAGCAGCCTTTTAGCGACAGCAATCAGCAGTCCTACGGGGCTTATTCGCAGCAGCCTATGCAGCCGCAACAGGGACAATACATGCAGTCGCAGGCAGGTTATGCGGGCTATGGAAACGGGTCCTATCAGAACGCGCCACGCCAGCTCGATGCTATGGACGTTATCGGACAGGGTTTCAAGGGCTTCTTCCGCAATTGGGCTCCGTGGACCGGCGCGATTACCGTTCACTTCATTATTCTCGTCGTAGTCATGGTCGTCCCTATGCTTTTTGGTGGCGTACTCGCCTTAGGATCGGCGTCAACGAGCAGTAGCTATGACTATTATGGCGACAGCTCTTTCGATAGCGCCAGCACGGGAATGAGCGCGGCTGCAGTGCTGTCAATAGTCTTGGGAGTCGTGATTGGCTTGGTCTACAGCTGTTGGATGATCGGCAATATCCAGTGTGCCGCGTCCAAGGAAGCTGATGGGCAACGAGCCACCTTCGGAGACTTCTTCAAGTCCAAGAATGCATTCGCTGTTGCAGGACATTCACTGGTCGCTGCTCTAGTGGTTAGTGCTGCTTCCCTTTTGTTTGTTATCCCCGGCATTATTGCAGCGTTCTTGCTCTACTTTGTGCCATATATCAAGGCAGATAACCCACAGATGAGCATAGGGGAGACTTTCCGCGCATCTTATGAATTGACCAAAAACAACATTGGCCAGAGCCTTTTGTGCATCGTGATCTGTGGATTGCTCGTCGGCATCTTGTTCTACATTCCGGCCGTAGGTTTTGGTTTTGCCTACGGCGTGCAATCGATGGTGCTGCTGCTGTTCTACCGCTACGCAGCGGGTAAGCCCGCTGTGCGTTGGACCTAAGTTAAGGCCAAAAGGCGCACAAGCTGCTTTGCAGTCTGTTCTAAAATAGCTAATCCCCAGTCCTTTCGCCGCATTCTAGAAGTAGCGACAGGTCTGGGGATTTTTTCTACGGTCGTCCCTATTGCTTTTAACGCACAGGAAGGGAGCTGGCGAGGTAGTCAGCGCCGGTGAGCTCGCCTTCGTTGAAGGAAAGGACCCACACCGAGCCCTTCTTAAACTTGAGGTCTTCAAAATCTACCTTAAGGAACTTTGGATCGAGGTCCTTGAGGATGCCCGGGATAGTTTCGCCCTGGCTGACAATGACGGGGATGCCGCCGCGTGAGACAACGCGTTGGAATGCTGCCTTCGCCGCAGTGGGATTGCTTAGCCACACTTCGTCACCGAAGTCCTTGTTTATTGCAATGTCCAAGCCAAGTTCATCCGCCAAGGGTGCTGCGGTTTGTTGGCAGCGTTGCGGTGCTGCCGAATAAATAGCGGTGGGATGGAATGGCGCCAGCATGGGAACGAGCATTTCTGCTTGGCGACGCCCCTTCTTGTCCAACGGACGCAGGTTGTCGTCGCCAGCCCAGTTGCGGCGCTCATGCGCGTGGGCATGGCGGGCGTAGAGCACGCGTGTGGTGGGGGCCAGGGGGAGACGTTTCTTAGCCTTTTCCAGCACATCGGTATCAACGGCGTAGGTCAATAGCTCGCTGGCCTCATCGATGGGCATCCAGCGCAGTTCATCGGTTTCGCTGTTGTCTGTGAAGTCACCGCTGAGTACCTTGGCGAGCCAGTAGTAGACCACCTTGGTGCGCCCCTGCACTGGGTATGTCACCTTGCCGATGAGCTTGCCTAGCTTGGCGTCGTAACCGGTTTCCTCACGGAGTTCGCGCGCGGCGGTAGTAGGAAGCGATTCGCCCGGATCGACCTTGCCCTTGGGCAGGGACCAGTCGTCATAACGGGGGCGGTGAATAATGGCTACCTCTGGGTCATGAGGGTTTCCGCGCCACAGCACAGCGCCAGCTGCCAAGGTGGTGCGCTTGAATTCCTTGGCTGGGTTGGTGGGAATTTCCTGGTGTCGGCCGGAGATGAATACCTCAGACTTTACGTCCTTGTCAGTCTCGTGCATGTTCTTTGCCTTCGGCATTGTGCTCCTTTAATGATTATGGCGCGCAGATTAACGCTTCTATTTTCCACTTTCTGGGCGAGCTTTGCATCCGCACGCGCCGCGGCGAAGTTTGTCCACCCCTATGTGGAAGTAGCGAGCGCCGAAGCAGTCTTAGTCCAGGCTTCCCGTGCGTTAGTCTGGGTGCAGAAAATAGTCCATGAATAAGTCTGGGATTAGAGGTAGGGCAATGCATAACGTTGCGGTGATGGGTGCCGGTTCTTGGGGTACGACCTTGGCAAAGGTGTTTGCTGACGCAGGCAATGAAGTTCGTCTGTGGGCTCGGCGCCCAGCACTGGCGCAAGCAATCAACCAGACCCACGTCAACGCCGATTATCTGCCGGGCTTGGCGCTGCCAGAAAGCCTTTACGCGACGTCGGATGCTACAGAGGCACTGGCTAACGCAGACATCGTGATCTTTGGCGTGCCATCCCAGACGCTGCGCTCCAACCTAGAGAAGTGGACTCCGCTCCTGCCAGCTGACTCCACCCTGGTATCGATCTCCAAGGGCGTGGAGTCTGCGACGCTCAAGCGCATGAGCGAGGTCATTGCAGACGCAACCGGAGTAGAGGCGTCGCGTATTGCTGTGCTCTCGGGTCCAAACTTGGCCAAGGAGATCGCTGGGGAACAACCGGCGGCCACAGTTATCGCGTGCACCGATGAGGAACGCGCAAAGCTGGTGCAGCATGCAGCGGCGGCCCCGTACCTACGTCCGTATACCAATACGGACGTCATTGGCGCGGAAATCGGTGGCGCTTGCAAGAACGTCATCGCCCTGGCCTGCGGTATGGCCTCTGGACGAGGCTTAGGCAACAACACGCTTGCCACCATTATCACCCGTGGATTGGCAGAGATCACCCGGCTTGGTGTGGCGCTTGGTGCGGATCCTTTCACCTTTTCCGGCCTCGCGGGCATGGGCGACTTGGTGGCAACCTGCAGCTCGACGTTGTCTCGCAACCGCACCTTCGGTTACCGCCTAGGCCAAGGCGGAACGCTGGAAGAAGCCAAGGCTGCCACAAATGGGCAAGTCGCAGAGGGCGTCATCTCCTCGGATTCTATCTTCCGCCTCGCCCAACAGGTTGGGGTGGAGATGCCAATTACTCAGGCGGTGTTCGGCGTGTGCCACCGCGGAGTGAGCGTAGAAGACATGATTGTTGCGTTGATGGGGCGTACTAAAAAATCGGAGTAGCCGGCGGGGTAAAGTTTGACTCCATGAGCGAAAAGATCCGTGTAGCCGTAGTTTATGGCGGCCGTAGTTCCGAGCATTCAGTTTCCTGCATTTCTGCAGGAGCGATTATGAAGCATCTGGATCCCGCCAAGTACACGGTGGTGCCGATTGGCATCACCAAGGATGGCCAATGGACGCCAGGCACCATGGAAGGCCTAGAGATTGTTGACGGCGTGTTGCCAGAGGTCACTATGGGTGACGAGTTGGCGCTCTCCCTCAATCCTGAAACCAAAGGCCGTTTCCACAACGTGACCCAGCACAGCCACTTCGCGGAAGTCGACGTTATTATCCCCGTGCTGCATGGTCCTTATGGCGAGGATGGAACCGTCCAGGGTCTATTCGAGCTTTCCGACATCCCTTACGTTGGCGCCGGGGTCCTTGCCTCCTCCGCTGGCATGGATAAAGAGTTCACCAAGAAGCTGCTCACTGCCGAGGGACTGCCAGTTGCGCCCGAGGTGATTCTCAAAGGCCGCACCGAGCTGAGCGCTGATGAGAAGGCGCAGCTGGGGCTGCCTGTGTTCGTAAAGCCGGCACGCGGCGGATCGTCGATCGGTGTTTCCAAGGTCACCGATTGGGCAGAGTTCTCGCGCGCCGTCGAGGTGGCATTCGAAAGCGACAACAAAGTGTTGGTAGAGCCGGAAATCGTGGGCGCTGAGGTGGAAATCGGTGTGCTCGAATATGCGGATGGTTCGGTGATCGCCTCTGTGCCTGCCCAGCTCAACGGCATTGAAGAAGCAGAGGAAGGCTTCTACGACTTTGATGCTAAGTACATTGATGAAGGAGTTAGCGCACAAATTCCGGCGCCTCTTGACCCGGATCTGATCCAGACCTTGCGCGAAACTGCGGTCTCGGCCTTCCGCGCGCTCGGCTGCGAGGGGCTCAGCCGCGTTGACTTCTTCGTCACTAAGGATGCTTTCTACATTAATGAGATCAACACGTTTCCGGGATTCACGCCGATCTCCATGTACCCACAGGTTCTTGCAGCAACAGGCGTGGACTACGCCGCGCTTCTCGACGCCCTCATCGAAGGCGCGATGGCTCGCGCATAACGCGGCGCCCAGCCTCCAGCTACTGGCTTGGGGTGGCTTTAACGAGGGCGTCGCTAAGCCGCACCAGAGCGGAGTTAGCGGCGTCCTGCGGTGCGAACAGCGCTAAGTCATTCGCACGGCCGAGTGCGAATCGAGTGCCGCCAGTGGTGCCCTCAGCCAAGGTGGTGTCCTCAAACCAGGGGACGTTATTGACCTGCTGCAGCTGCGCGCCAGCAGCATAGTTCTCGGGGGGTGCTATGCCACACCGCACCACAATGTCCTCGCGGCCTTTAGCGCTCCAGACGTAGGTGTTCTTTTCTTTGATATCGGTGCGGCGGGTGTACTCGTCGGCTGCCTCCGCTGGAAGTGCTTTTTCTAGCGCGTTGCACATGTCAGCGGGTCCGGATTTGAGCTGGGAAAGCGGTGCCTGACGAGGCTCGTGCTTGGCTTTAGGAAGCTTTGTGAGTGCTTCTCCAAGACCTTCTGGACGTTCGTCATTAAACGTGGTTACTGCAACAACCGGAGTGCGTTCAGTGTTGTACCACGTGGTGAGGTTCGATCCTGGGGTCATGTCTTTTACCTGCAGCCATTGATCGCCATCAACATCCTCGGTTTGGGAATAGGTGGTGTATTGATAGGGCAGACTTGCTCCGCAGCGCAGGCTCACCGATTCAGAAGATAGTTTGGCCCATGCGACGGCCCCTGGTGGGACTGGCTCGGCGATTTCAGCCCGGGGCTGGCCCATCAATTCTTCAGGGGCAGCTGCAACAACTGCCTGGCACTCGGGGGAGTCTGCGTCTTCTGATTGAATAGGGGAAAGCGCAATTGGCGCTTTGGCTGTGTTCTCAAAGTAGAACTTGGCACCAAAAATAACCGCGAACACCATCGCTATGGAGAGGCCAAGTGAGATGAGAACGGCGGTGCTGTTAAATTGGTTGCTCATAAGCGTTTATCCTAACGCGTCGTAGAAGTACAAACTCAAACCCCATGAGAAAGGCAATCGTGCATTTGTCTCACACTCTCGGGCAAGCAGGGGAACACTATGTCATCGGTGAGATCATCGCAGCGGCGCCGAGTGCCCTCAATGGCGACGACGCGGCAGTGATGTATCCCGCCACACCGAATTCCCGGACCGTGGCATCGACCGACATGATGGTCGAAGGGCGGCATTTCCGGCGCGATTGGTCAACTCCCAACGAGATTGGTCAAAAAGCCATTCTGCGCAACTTTGCGGATGTTGAAGCAATGGGTGCGCGCCCCACGGCAGCCCTACTAGCTATTGCAGCGCCTGCGGATACTCCAGTTAACTTCGTGCGAGGGATAGCCGAGGGAATCGGTCTGCGCTGTGCTTTTTATAACGCTGAGCTGGTGGGCGGCGACCTAACGCGTTCCAAGGAACTAGTCATTACAGTGACTGCAATCGGTTCCTTGGGTGGCAGCCAAGAGCCCTTGGTCTTGTCAGGAGCGCGGCCGGGTCAAAAGGTGGTCAGCCACGGCAAGATTGGCTATTCGGCTGCGGGGCTTGCGTTGCTCCAGGAGTTTGGCAGAGATTTACCGCCCGAACACGAAGAGCTGTGGCCGCTTATCGACGCCCACTGCAATCCTTGGCTAAAGCCGGGCCGCGGCGTGATTGCGCGGGCAACCGGTGCAACCGCCATGACTGATAACTCGGATGGCTTGGTGCCCGATATCGGCACGATGGCGAAGCAGTCGAATGTCCACATTGACCTGAACTCCCACGCTATTGCGCCGGACTCTTTGTTGGTGACGGCCGGAGCAGTTCTCGGTATAGACCCGTGGGAATGGGTCCTGACCGGTGGGGAAGACCACACTCTTGTGGCCACGACGCAGAAGGACGCTCCTTCGGGCTTCCGCGTTATCGGAACGGTCAACCGTGGTACCGGGCTCACCATCGACGGGAATAAGCCTCGTTATGCCTCAGGATGGCAAAGTCTCTAGCACGGTCACGCGTGAAGAGACGTTCACGCGTGAAGAGAGGGGATAGGACATTAAAGCATTACACAGTCAGCTCTTCGATACCTCGGTTATCGATGAGTCATGGTTGCCAGTCTTAGAACTTGCGCTTGAGCGCTACCTGCCAGGCATTGAAGAAGCATTGGCTGGCCAGGAGTTCTTGCCTGCGCCTCCTTACGTGTTTGCTGCTTTTAGCCTGCCGCTGCCGCAGGTGAAGGTTCTCATCGTGGGGCAGGACCCTTACCCCACGCCAGGGCATGCGATGGGGAGGGCATTCTCAACGGCTCCCGGTGTTCCCGCGCCTCGTTCGCTGCGTAACATTTATGCCGAGTTGGAGGCCGATCTGGGCATCGCGCCTAAGGCCGATGGGGACCTGAGCGCGTGGCAGGAGCAAGGGGTTCTGATGCTCAACCGCGTTCTCACCGTTGCGCCAGGTGATGCTGGTTCGCACCGGAATTTGGGGTGGCAGCACATCACGGAGGCTGCGATTAAAGCCCTGAATAAACAGCCAATGGTGGCGATCTTATGGGGTAAGGATGCCCAGGCGTGCGGCGCATTTTTACCCGACGTTCCGCGAATCGAGTCGCCGCACCCGTCGCCGCTTTCTGCGCGTCGAGGATTCTTTGGCTCTAGGCCCTTTTCCCGCACCAATGCGTATTTAAGTGACCAAGGCGCGCGGAGTGTCGACTGGCACTTGTAAACTAATCGGCATGTCTTTCCCGAGTTCGTTAGATGCCCGCGGTCTCCACAATTGGGCGATCCGCACCGTCGGCGAGCTTTCCCATCGAAGAGCTGAGATCAATGCGCTTAACGTGTTTCCGGTCCCGGACTCCGATACCGGCTCAAACATGGCGCACACCATGGAGGCCGCCCTCGCAGAGGTGGAAAAGGGCGGCGACGTAGCCGAGGCTTTGGCTATCGGCTCGGTGCGTGGTGCACGCGGCAACTCCGGCATGGTGCTCTCGCAGGTGCTCCGTGGCGTTGCCGACTCAACCGTGGACTCCCGGGTGGATGGCCAAACACTGGCAGAGGCGTTGAGCCTGGCAGTTCGACTCGTTGAGAGAGCGATTGCGCGCCCAGTCGAAGGAACGGTCATCTCGGTGCTTCGTGCAGCAGCAGCTGCAGCGGAGGAATCCGCCCAGCGCCCTGGTGTTCAGCTCCATGAAATCTTGGTTGATACCATCACCGCTGCGCGCGAAGCGCTAGAGAAAACACCCACCCAGCTGGCGGTCCTCCGCGAGGCTGGAGTGGTCGATGCAGGAGGAACTGGATTCGTCATCCTGCTCGAGACACTCTTGGCCGAGATCGAGGGCGGTGCCGTTCGCGATGCTGAGGCTATTGAAGAGGTAGAGGCTGAGCTCGAGGTGGTCTTCTTCTTCGAAGGTGATTTGGTTGCGCTCGAGCAGATCTTGGCGCCGCACGGCAACAGCTTGGTCGTAGCGCGCGCAACCGAAGACGCTGGCACCGTTCACATTCACACCCGCGAGGCGGGCCCTGTCATTGAGATGGCTTTCGCAGCTGGAGCAGTAAGCAGCCTGCGCCTCGAGGTTCTTCCTGAAGCACAAGCACAAGCGGAAGCTGAAGCGGAAACGCGCACCATCTTCGCCGTTGCGCCAGCTGGTCCTGTAGCCGCGCTATTCGAGACCGTTGGTGCCCGGATCGTGCGTCCTGATGAGGTCGTGGAGACCTCGGCGGCGCAGGACATCTATCTGCCCAACGGCTACGGTGGTGACGCCGGCGATGCCCGCGTTGTGCCCACCGCCTCCCTGGTGGCCGGACTCGCTGCGATTTCGGTCTACGAGCCAGATAACCCGGATACCGACTCCATGGTGTCAGTCATGCGCGACGCCGCGCGTTCCATGCGGGTAGATAGCCCAGATGAAGAGTCAGTGGAGGCAATCATCGCCAAGAGCCGGGAGCTGCTCGCCGGGGGCGGGGAACAAGTGACTATCCTGTCTGGTGTTGAGCTCAGCGACGCTGAGTTGAGCGATGAGCTCGACGTAGAAGTCGTTGCGATTCACGTAGGCGGAATCACTACTGAAATTGGGGTGGAGTAGGCATGTTGGGCTGGCAAGATGATCGGCTATTAAAGGATGTCTTGCCTGCGAAGGATGCCGCCAAAATCAAAAAGGCCTTTGGGTACACCACCTGCGGGCAGCTGCTTAGCCATTATCCGCGCGACTACATCCGCCACAACAAGGAAGTAGGCCTAGGCGGCGCCAATGAGGGCGACTACGTCACCGTCACCGGCCAAGTATTGCGCCTCCAGCAGCGCAACACGGGCAAGGCTTTCCTGCTGACATTGTCGATGGATAACGGCATCACCGCCACCTTTTTCAACGCCCATTACCTGACGCGAGTTTTGCGCCAGGGCATGCGCTTGATGCTCAGTGGCAAGCTCAAGTACTTCCGCGGTCAGCCACAGCTTCAGCATCCTGACTTTGTCATCATCGATGCCGGCGGGCAGAGCGATGCGCTTTACGACGTCGACGATTCAGCAAGTGGCCCCAAGCTCAAGGCCACGGGCTCGCTGCGCAACCTCTCGCAGTTTGGCCAACTCGAGCAGCTGCTCGAGCAGGAGTGGATCCCTGTGTATCCGGCCAGCGGTAAGGTCACCTCGTGGTACATCATGGGCGCCATTCACATGGTCTTGGCACATACGCCGCCGATTCCTGAACCATTGGACTATCGCATGATGGTGAGCCTGGATCAGGCTGTGCGCGAGATTCATCAGCCCACGGCCGCTGGCCCTGAACGCGCTATCCAGCGGCTGAAGTACAACGAGGCGCTGTCCATCGGTATTGTTATGGCACTGCGGCAGCGCGATAGCCAGGCGCGCACTGCGGTGGCCATGCCCGCCATTCTTGAGGGATATCGTGACGAGTTGCTGGCTAACCTGCCTTTCGAGCTCACAGCAGGCCAACGCCAGGTCATCGGCGAGATCGACGCGGATCTCTCCGGCACGCTGCCAATGATGCGCCTGCTACAAGGCGAGGTCGGCTCGGGCAAGACCATGGTTGCAACCTGCGCGATGCTCCAAGCCGTCGATGCCGGCAAACAGGCAGCACTTCTTGCCCCGACGGAGGTCCTCGCGGCGCAACACGCGGCGTCGATTAGCGCCAGCGTCCCTGCTGGAGTAACCGTTACCTTGTTGACCGGTTCTATGCGTACAGCACAAAAGCGCCAAGCGTTATTGGACATTGTCTCGGGTGAGGCCGACATCGTTATCGGCACACACGCGATAATCCAGGACACCGTCGAGTTCTTTGACTTAGGCCTTGTGGTGGTCGACGAGCAACACCGCTTCGGAGTCGAGCAGCGCGACAGCCTGCGCAATAAAACCAGGGAGGGAATTAGCCCACACCTATTGGTGATGACGGCGACGCCGATTCCGCGCACGATTGCCATGACCGTGTTCGGCGATCTTGCGGTCTCTACGCTCAAGGAGCTGCCGGGTGGGCGCAAACCTATTCAATCGAATGTGGTTCCCGAATGGGCCCCCGCCTGGGTGCAGCGCGCCTTGGCTCGCATCCGCGAGGAGGTTGCGGCCGGCCATCAGGCCTATATCGTGTGCCCCCGTATCGAAGGCGAGGGTGGGGTTCTCGAGGTAGCAGAACAACTGGAAAGTGGACCGCTGCAGGGGCTAACCGTGGACATACTGCACGGCAGGACGGCCGACAAAGAAGAAGTCATGAATCGCTTTAGCCGAGGCGAGACTGATGTGCTGGTCTCCACGACTGTGATTGAGGTGGGTGTGGACGTACCCAATGCCACGGTGATGCTCATCCGCGAGTCAGAGAACTTTGGAGTATCTCAGCTCCACCAGCTGCGCGGACGTGTGGGTCGTGGAGGCAACGCCTCCATTTGTTTATTTCACACCATGGCTGCGGAAAACACTCCGACCTTTAAACGCATCATGCAGATCGCGGACACCACCTCCGGCTTCGAGCTCGCTGAGTTGGACTTAAAGCAACGCCACGAGGGTGACATCTTGGGCACAGTGCAGTCGGGCACGCAACGTTCCCTTAAGCTATTGGACTTGGCTCAGGATAGGGACATCGTCGAGCGCACACATGATGATGCTTTCGCTTTAGTGCAGCGCAATCCGCAACTGGCGCATGAGCTCACTAAAAATCTGAGCCAAAGTGAGCAGGAATATTTGGAGAAGAATTAGTTTTCCCGGCGGATAGTGCAGCCGGTTGAATGATGCCCCGCTTTAGGCGCTAACCTAGAAGCCATGATTATTTGCGCCCCCTTCGCCGGCACCGTGCGCTATCACGTACGCGTGGGCGAGCACGTCGCGGCAGGACAAGTGATAGCGACGGTGGAGGCGACCAAGCTCGAAGCGCCTGTTGTGGTGCCGGGGCCAGGTATCGTCGCCGAGTTGTCCCAGGAAGACTATGCCAGTGTTTATGGCGGGGATGCGCTCGCAAATATTGGGGAGGAACGATGACCAGAATCATTGCAGGCGAGGCGCGTGGGCGCAGCATAAAGGTGCCCGAGTCCGGCACTCGACCGACCTCCGACCGTGCACGCGAAGGACTGTTTTCTTCGCTCAACGTGCGGTGGGGTTTTGCCGATAGTCGCGTTCTAGATCTGTTTGCAGGCTCGGGTGCACTGGGCTTGGAAGCCGCGAGCCGTGGGGCAGAGGAGGTCGTGCTCGTTGAATCGAGTCCGGCGGCCGTAAAGGTCATCCAGCACAACATGGGCGTCGTCAAGCACCCGCGGGTGACTGTCCGCGCGATGAAAGCCTCGACGTACCTGGCATCCGCTCCGCGCAAATACTTCGACATGGTACTCGCGGATCCTCCGTACGCTTTTGACGACGTCGATGGCTTGCTTGCGGCGATTGAGCCAGTGCTTGACGACGCCGCGATAGTGGTCATCGAGCGTCACGTTGATAGCCCCGAACCCGTTTGGCCGAAGGGCTTTGAGCCGACCGGACAGAAACTGAAAAAGCGTACGTTTGGCATCGCCCGCTTTGACATGGCTATTTATCATCGAGCACTCGAGACTGAGCCGAACGGCAATGCCAGCGAGGAAGAGGAATAGAAGTTGACCACTAAAGCGGTATGCCCGGGTTCATTCGACCCGATCACCTTGGGCCACGTAGACATCATCAACCGTGCGGCTGTGATGTTCGATGAGGTGACGGTTCTGGTGACCGCCAATCCGGACAAGCCTTCAGGCCTGTTTAGCGTTGAGGAACGCGTGGACTTTATCCGCGAGACCTTCGATTCCCGCATCAAGGTCGACTGGTGGTCGGGGCTGCTGGTGGACTACACCACTGCGCATGGCATCGACACCTTGGTTAAGGGCCTGCGTTCCTCGCTCGACTACGAGTACGAGCTGCCGATGGCGCAGATGAACCGCCGGCTTTCTGGGATCGATACGATTTTTCTGCTAACCGACGAGAAGTACGGTTACATCAGCTCCTCGTTGTGCAAACAGGTGGCGAAGTTTGGCGGTGACGTGACGGGTATGTTCCCTGAACACGTAGGACGAGCCGTGGTGGAGAAGTACGCACAATGATGTGGATTCCATTAGCGATCCTAGCGACGGTAGCGCTTGGGTCGTGCCTCCAGCGCGTCTCAGGCATGGGTCTGGGTCTTGTTGGTGGACCGATCCTAACTCTGCTGTTGGGACCAGTCCAAGGAATCATGGTGATCAACGTTTTGGCGGTGGTCAATGCGCTGCTCACCACGTATTCGATGCGCGCGAACGTAGACTGGAAGAAGTTCCTGAGTATCGCACCGGTAATGGTTCTGGGCGCAATACCAGCGGCATTGCTGGTCGCAAACATTGACTCGGCGGTGCTGCTCGTCTTGGTCGGTACGGCTTTGCTCGTGGCACTGGGCGTAGTGACTTTTGGTAAGAAATTCGTGCCGGAGATGAACGGAATTGGCCCGGCCCTGTCTGCCGGCGTTATCGGTGGCTTTACCAACACACTAGCGGGTGTGGCTGGTCCAGTGATCACGGTTTATGCGCAGGCTGCTCGCTGGCCGCAAGCCGTCTACGCCGCGACGTTGCAGCCGTGCTTCTTCGTCGGCGGGCTATTCTCCGTGACGACGAAGTTGCTTGTTGGTGCCGGGGGATTCTCCGATGTCACGTGGCTCATTTGGCCAGCTGGCGTGCTGGGCATGTTCATCGGCATTACGGTGGGCAAGCGCATCGCTCGCCACGTCCCGCGCGAAAAGGCGCGCATGCTGTCTTTGAGCGTGGCGTCATTGGGCGCGTTCAGTGCGTTGGTGCGCGGCTTGCTGAGTCTTTGAAATCGACTCGTGGCCCCTTCGATCATGGCTTCGACCCAGAGGCCGAAAGGCCGCGCATTCGCGACGCCGAAGAGGCGACAGAGCCAGTGGGCTAGTTGCCCCCTTGCTCATCGGCCTCTTTGACGGCCAGCGCGAAGGCGTTGAAGCGGTCCAGGGAACTAAAGAGGGCATCCTGAGCTGCGATGATGGCGAGATTCAGCGCGTGAAAGAGCTGATCATCATTCATGCCGGCGGTGGTGACAAAGCTGGCGTCGCCACGCAGCTCAATCATGCCTTCTTCGGTTTGACCGAGCAGCGCGCGGCCATCAAAAGCTGATGCGTTGTGTTCGTTCGTGATCACTTGCAGGACTTGGGCGACATCCTCGTAGGACAGCGTGGTGGGCAAGATGCACTCCAGCTTGACCAGATCCTCCGCAACCGAAATCACCCAGTCAAGATTGTTGAGCTTGCCGCTAAGTGAATCCGGAAAGTCAGGATTCTCAACCGGGTCCATGTTGAGTTCAGGGGTGCCCAATTGCTTGGCGGTGCGCTGAACGGTCACAGCAGGAAACGACAGCTCACCGAAGAGTTGAAATGGGTCAACGTTATTGTTCGACATTAGCGGCCTTGACCTTTCTTGCGCGCAGCAGGGGACTGGTGCACATTTTCTTTCTCCTGCCACTTCACAGACTGTGGAAACTCCTGAGCCACAGTTTCGAACGCGGAGCCGAAGCTGTCCAAGGCGCTCAGCACGAAGCTGCCGAGCTGGTTGCGGGTGAGACCTTCGCCGACGCCCATGGCGCGGTTGGCGCAGATGGCAATCTCTTCCGTGGGTTCCTTATCTGTGGGGGCGCCATTGCCTTTGACCCGGAAGTCATAGCTTAGCGTCGGGGCGGCCATGTTCCAGTTGAAGTGGGAGACGAATGCTCCTACTTTCGCCTCAGCGCGGGCTGGAATTCTGCCCTCCCACACCGCAAAGGCACTAAGCACATCGTCCTCTAGATCAAAATGGATCGTGATGTGGGGAAGACCGGTTTGCAGTACAAGGGCGTCGCCAAGCGAGGGGCCTGTGCTGCTTTCAGTGTTCTTTTCAGTGTTCTTTTGAGTGTTCTTTTCAGCGTGCTTCTCGGCGGTGTCATCAAGGTCGCCGTCGCTGCCGGACTCGATGACCTTGTCTACCAAGACATAGTCTGCTTCAAGCAATTCAAAGAGCTCTGCGAGACGGTGGATATTGACCGGCTTAATTTGATGCAGGTCTGGGGATGCGAGAGATTGGTTGGAAGTGGACTTGATAGCCACGAAAGATGCCTTCTTTATCAATGGAGGATAAAAGGAGGGAGGCGCATTGGCCTCCCTCGGAAAACGGTGAGAACTTAGGCTTGGGGCGCTTAAGCTGCGTTGTAGAGGCTAGGAATCCTCGCCGGCCTTCGCCGCTGTCTCGGACCCCAACTTCGCCATCTCTTCTGCGGAAGCCACCATGGCGTCCTGGGCGCCAATAACGCCGTCAACAGCTACTTTCAACGAAGCAGCGAGTTGCTCATCGGACATTCCAGCGGCGCAAGCAATATCCCGCTCGGTCCGGACCACGAGGAGTCCTTCGTGCTCGGTGATGACTGCGCGTGCACCTAACGCGACGGAGTTGATTTGATTAGCAGCCAAGAAAAGACCGGCGTCGGCTTTTGCATAAGAAGCATCGGTAGGAACATCGCAGCGGACGATGGTCACTGAGTCTAGGACTGCAAAAAGGCATGGTAGGCCGTTTAGGTTAGCGGTAGCCGCGTCATCGCGGCCTTCGACTGCAGTTAGTTCAATGTCGAAGGTCTTCATGGCTTCAATAACGCGGTCTAGATCGACCTGCGGCTGAGCGGCGGCTTGATTAGTCATTCTGGTGCTCCTCCCAGGTTACGAGCTGCGGGTACTGTTCTTCCATCCACGCGAAGGACTGCAAGATGGCGTCCAAAGTGGACATCACGAAGGCACCAAGCTGGTTACGCGACGCGCCGTGCGTGATGTCTAGTTCTCGAACGCCGGAAACAGCCAGGGTGTTTTCCGGGCCTTCGAAGAAACGGAAAGTGGGTGCAAAGTGAGTCTGATTCCACTGGTTGATCAGCATCAGGAGGTTTGGCCCCTCAGAAGCAGGAACAGTACCGCGCCACACAGAATCAGCAGTGAGCGTATTTCCGCGCAGTTGCAATGCGATGGCGGTATTCGAGAAACCAGTACGCAGCAGCTGGACCGTCTGGTCCTCAGATACTGGTTGCTCTTCGATGCGGTACTCCAGATTCTCTGAATCGAAGATTTCAGCCACCCGCTCAAGAGTCACTGCCTCAATTGGGGTGTCTGGCACGATGGTGGGTTGACCGTTGGGCTGATCAGTCACTGATTACAATCCTCACGTTGGTACTTAGTGAACAAATTGGACGACTCACCCAAGGGTACCGGAGTGATAGGTGATGTGTTTACTCACCCGCGCTGCGACTTAGACCCCCACAGCTCTTCGCCGCCCAGCTCGTGTGCAAGGGCCGCATCGACACTTTCATAGCGGAAGGAATGACGCACCTGCTGAAGCTTTGTGGGAAGTACCCTTTGGTTGGCCAAGGCCAACTCACGCGCGCCTTCTTTGCCCAAAAGCAGTGCCGGCCCGATCGTGGGGATCGGCACTACAGCAGGCCGTTTGAGTTCCTCGCCCAATGCGCTCACAAACTCCTTGTTAAGGATTGGGGTGGGGGAGACTGCGTTGATAGCGCCGTTAAGTTGGGGATCTACCGCGGCGCGGAAATAGATGTCGGTGAGATCATCGAGTGCAATCCAGCTATACCAAAATTCGCCTTTTCCGAAAGAGCCACCGAGTCCTGTGGAGAAAAGGGCGCGCAGAATTGGGAGCAGGCCGGTGTTGCCAGAGAGAGCGATGCCGGTGCGCACATTTACTACCCGCTTTCCCGCGTTCCGGGCAGGAGCACAAGCATCTTCCCAGGCCTCTACGACATCGGCGAGGAATCCCTCGCCGCGCGGTGCGGCTTCGGTCAGCTCTTCATCGCCACGGTCAGATCCATAAAAACCAATAGCAGACGCGCACACCATGGTGCTCAATCCTGGAGTATGAGCTGCAACCTGCGCCAGGAGGCGCGTCGGTCCCACGCGGGAGTCCCGAATCTCTGCCTTGTGGGCGCTGTTGAATCGCCCAAAGATCGGCTCGCCAGCGAGATGAATGAGTACATCTACGCCTTCTAAGAGCTCAGGTGAAGGCAGATGTGGCCGCCACAAACGCTGGCCCGGCTTCGGGTTGGCGCGTACAAGTTGGTTGACCTGGTGCCCAGCGGTGGTGAGCTGGGCAGTCAACGCACGGCCCACCCCGCCACGGGAACCGGTAATAGCGAAGACGAGCGGACGGACGGCTTGTTGCTCAGCGACTGCAGGGGGTAGCGCATGCGGTCCCAGCTCCTTGAGCTGCGTAAGGAATTCAAAATCCTTGATGAGCTGCTGCTGGCGGTAAGCGAACAGGGAGTTCATCGCGTGGGCTGGAATGCGGGTATCGACGTTATCCGTGATCCGCGTGTACGGGACCTCGGCGCCTTCCTGCTTTTCGTCTTTGAAAAGGTGATCATGGCGCCATGTAGCCAGGGAGCGCATTGGCGCGGTCAGGCAGACGTCGGTGAAACTTACTCCGGTTTGGAAGCGCGAAAGGTCATGCCGCGCGATCCATTTAAGTCCGCCTGGCAGGCCGAGAATCGATGTACCGTCTGCCAAGGACTCGGCTTGTTGGAGCGGCGTCATGAAAACGAATGGAGGAGTAAGACGCGCTAGGGCTCCTCGGCGGGCGTGCCATTGCCATACTTGCTCACGTGGGGCAGGTACCACGTGCTGTGCCGAAAAACTCACTAGGCCTGTGCCTTCCTTCTCATCTGTTTGGTTACCTTATTAACGCCTTAACAGCACCAAACGAACTAATTCTTGATAGCTATGCACGACGCTAGCAGCGCGGAGTGCTGCTGTGTGGTTTCACCGTGCGCAAGTGCACACAAGTTAGGCACCGAAGTGCTAAAGTAATTGCTGTCTTTTAAGCATAGACATCCAATACCATTCGAGGTGGAGTTTGTTGCGCAATCCCGCGGCAGATTTCCCTCGATTACATCTACCGGCATCCTTTAAAGACCGCACCGTGAGGCGGGGAAGGAGGTCACGATGAGTGGAACTGGCACCAACGCGGAGTCAAATGAGCTGTTGAGCTCTGATGACGTCGCGCGAACTGTCGCACGCATCGCGCACCAGATCATTGAAAAGACGGCGCTCGACTCTGAGGACGCACCTCGGGTCGTGCTCCTTGGCATTCCCTCTGGTGGCGTGCCATTGGCTATGCGCCTAGCAACCAAAATTGAGGAATTTTCAGGGGTGGAAGTTCCATGGGGCTCGTTGGACATCACGCTCTACCGCGATGATCTCAACAGCAAACCGCACCGTGCCCTGCAGCCAACCAAGATCCCTAACGGAGGAATTAACGGCGCAACCGTTATTTTGGTTGATGACGTTTTGTTCTCCGGTCGTACGATTCGAGCGGCACTTGATGCTCTCTCGGACGTGGGACGCCCCGACATCATCCAGCTCGCTGTCCTCGTTGATCGCGGTCACCGCCAGGTTCCGATCCGCGCTGATTACGTGGGCAAGAACATCCCTACGGCACGCGACGAAGACGTCACCGTCTTCAACGCTGATATTGACGACCGCGACGCCGTCGTCCTGACCCGCACCACCGCGGAGGCTTAAATGAAGCACTTACTGTCCATTTCAGATCTGTCCAAGGACGAGATCGTTGGCCTTCTCGACGAAGCCGACCGGTTCCACGAGGCTCTCGACGGCCGTGAGGTTAAAAAGCTGCCGACGCTGCGCGGCCGTACCGTCTTTACCCTGTTCTATGAAAACTCCACTCGCACCCGTTCCTCGTTTGAGACCGCGGGTAAGTGGATGTCTGCTGATGTCATCAACCTGTCTGCCTCGACGTCGTCAGTGAAGAAGGGTGAGTCCCTCAAGGACACGGGCCTCACTCTTTCCTCCATCGGCGCGGACGCCATCATCATCCGCCACCCATCTTCGGGAGCTGCTCAGCAGCTTTCCGAATGGGTTGCACCAGGTGGCAAGGGCCCGTCCGTTATCAACGCGGGCGATGGTGCGCACCAGCACCCAACGCAGGCGCTTCTCGACGCCTTGACTATGCGTCAACGTCTTGGTCTAAAGGACGGAAACTTCTCAGGTCTCAAGGTCAAGATCGTTGGTGACTGCCTGCACTCCCGCGTGGTCCGCTCCAATGTTGATTTGCTGACCACGCTTGGCGCGGAGGTCACCCTTGTGGCACCGCCGACCCTCTTGCCTTTCGGAGTAGATACCTGGCCGGTGAACGTCTCCTATGATTTTGACTCTGAGATTGCCGACGCCGACGTTGTGATGATGCTGCGCGTTCAGGCTGAGCGCATGAACGGTGGCTTCTTCCCGTCGCATCGCGAATACGCCAACCTCTACGGGCTGTCCAAGACGCGTGCTGCAGCGATGAAGAAGGACGCCATCGTCATGCACCCAGGTCCTATGCTCCGTGGCATGGAGATCAATTACGCGGTTGCTGACTATGACCAGACTGCGGTTCTGCAGCAGGTAAACAACGGTGTCCACGTGCGCATGGCAGTGCTGTTCACACTTCTGACTAATGGCGAGAACGCCGGAATCTAAAAGGGGAGAGCAACTTATGACTAACTATCCAGAAACCGGCCGTCTTTCCGCCCCCGCGGAAAAGAGTCTGTTGCTGACCAACGTTCGCCCTTACGGTGAAGGCGAGCCAGTGCAGCTCCTTATTGAGAACGGCGTAATTGCTGCCATCGGAGCAAACTTGGAATCCAACACCTCCTTCGATGAGAGCATCGACGGTCAGGGCAACGTCTTGCTGCCGGGCCTCGTGGACATGCACGTCCACCTGCGCGAGCCTGGCCGTGAGGACACCGAGACCATCGAGACCGGTTCCAAGGCAGCCGCCAAGGGTGGATTCACTGCGGTGTTCACCATGGCTAACACCACTCCGGTTACTGACCAGCCGATCATCGCTGAGTCCGTCTGGGCTAAGTCGCAGGCACTGGGCTTGTGCGACGTTCACCCGGTGGGTTCCATCACCAAGGGCCTCGAGGGCAAGACTCTTACTGAGTTCGGCATGATGGCGCGCTCTGACGCGAAGGTCCGCATGTTCTCCGACGACGGTAAGTGCGTCCAGGATCCGCAGCTGATGCGCCGCGCGCTGGAATACGCCAAGGGGTTGGATGTCTTGTTGGCGCAGCACGCGGAGGATCACCGTATGACCCAGGGTGCTTCGGCGCACGAGGGCGAGACCGCCGCGAAGCTGGGTCTGCGTGGCTGGCCGCGCGTGGCTGAGGAGTCCATCGTGGCCCGCGACGCCCTGCTCGCCCGTGACTACGGCAACCGTATGCACATCTGTCACGCCTCGACCGAAGGCACGGTGGAGCTTTTGAAGTGGGCTAAGAGCCAGGACATCCCGCTGACCGCAGAGGTCACCCCGCACCACCTGCTGCTCACCGACGAGAAGCTCGTGACCTATGACGGTGTGTTCCGAGTGAACCCGCCGCTGCGCGAGGAGCGTGACACCCTTGCTTTGCGCCAAGCCCTGCTCGATGGGCTTATCGACGTCGTTGCAACCGACCATGCGCCGCATGGCTCGGAGGACAAGTGTGTGGAGTTCGAGAACGCGAAGCCTGGCATGTTGGGCCTAGAGTCTTCACTGGCGGTCATTGCGAAAATCTTCGTTGCCACTGGGCTCGCTGATTGGCGTTTCGTCGCCCGCGTGATGTCTGAGCGCCCAGCTGAGATCACCAAGCTACCAGGTCATGGTCGTCCGATTGAGGTTGGCGAGCCTGCGAACCTGACCATCGTTGACCCGGAGCACCCGTGGGTATCTGATTCCACGCAGCTTGCCTCGAAGTCTGAAAACAATCCTTATGAAGGTGAGGAGTTTGGCGCCCGCGTCACCCACACCATTCTGCGCGGCACCGTAACTTATGAACTCGGCGCAGACGAAGCTGAAGGCAAGTAATCTTGCAACCTAGGAAATCTTTTGAGCCAGAGAAAGGCCACATTGTGACTGACAACAAACCGGCAAGGATCCCGGCAATTCTCGTGCTGGCTGACGGTCGTACCTTCCGTGGATACGGGTTCGGCGCCACCGGCACCACACTCGGCGAGGCAGTGTTTACCACCGCCATGACCGGTTACCAGGAGACCTTGACGGACCCGTCCTACCACCGCCAGATTGTGGTTGCAGCCGCACCACAGATCGGTAACACTGGCTGGAATGACGAGGACAACGAGTCCCACGGCAACAAGCTCTGGGTCGCGGGCTTGGTTATCCGCGACCTTGCACAGCGCGTGTCTAACTGGCGTGCCGAGCGCTCACTTTCCGAAGAGATGGAAAACCAGGGCATTATCGGCATCCGCGGCATCGACACCCGCACCCTAGTTCGCCACCTGCGCAACTACGGTTCCATTGCCGCCGGCGTGTTCAGCGGCGAGGCAGCCGAGCGCCCTGTCGAGGAGTTGCTTGCTGAGGTCAAGGGACAGCCGTCGATGGAAGGTCTTGACCTTTCGGCAGAGGTCTCGACTAACGAGCCTTATACCGTTCCGGCAGAGGGGGAGAAGAAGTTCACCGTTGTTGCCTACGATATGGGCGTCAAGACAGCGACTCCGGCCAACTTTGCTAAGCGCGGAATTGAGACCATCGTCGTGCCGGCGAACACCCCTTACGAGGAGATCAAACAGTACAACCCGGACGGGGTCTTCGTTTCCAACGGCCCTGGTGACCCAGCAACCGCTGACAAGATGGTCGTCGTTGTGCGCGATGTTCTGGACGCCCGCGTGCCTTTCTTCGGAATCTGCTTCGGTAACCAGATTCTGGGTCGTGCCCTGGGCCTAGACACCTTCAAGATGAAGTTCGGCCACCGTGGCATCAACGTTCCGGTCCGGAATCACCTGACCGGCAAGATTGATATCACCTCTCAGAACCACGGTTTTGCTATCGCTAGCCCATCCGGCAAAGAGAATCCGGCTGGCGAGGAATTCGACACCGATTTCGGTCGCGGCATCGTGACCCACACCTGTCTTAACGACAACACCATTGAAGGCGTGGCGCTCAAGGACGGTATGGCTTATTCCGTGCAGTACCACCCTGAATCGGCAGCCGGCCCTCACGATGCCAACCCGCTGTTCAATCAGTTCATTGAGCTGATGACCGAGCACACCCCGAACAAGTAAGAACCAGGAAGAGGATTAGAAACTTATGCCAAAGCGCAACGATGTAAACCACGTCCTGGTTATCGGCTCCGGCCCGATCGTCATTGGTCAGGCTTGTGAGTTTGACTACTCGGGCACCCAGGCCTGCCGCATCCTGAAAGAAGAAGGACTGCGCGTCACCCTGGTCAACTCCAACCCGGCCACCATCATGACCGACCCGGAATTTGCCGACCACACCTATGTCGAGCCAATCGACCCTGTCTTCATTGAGAAGATCATCGTCAAGGAGCTCGAAGAGGGCCACAAGATTGATGCTGTCCTGGCTACCCTGGGCGGCCAAACCGCGCTGAACGCTGCCGTGCAGCTCGACCGCGCTGGCATTCTTGATAAGTACGGTATCGAGCTCATTGGTGCAGACATTGACGCTATCGAGCGCGGCGAGGACCGTCAGAAGTTCAAGGACATCGTGGCCTCCATCGGTGGCGAGTCTGCGCGCTCCCGCGTGTGCCACAACATGGACGAGGTCCACGAGACCGTTGCAGACCTTGGCCTGCCGGTAGTCGTGCGTCCTTCCTTCACCATGGGTGGTTTGGGTTCTGGCCTGGCTTATAACCAGGAAGATCTCGACCGCATCGCAGGCGGCGGCCTGGCTGCTTCGCCCGAGGCCAACGTTCTCATTGAGGAATCCATCCTTGGTTGGAAGGAATTTGAGCTCGAGCTGATGCGCGACGGCGACGATAACGTCGTGGTCATCGCTTCTATCGAAAACGTCGATGCATTGGGCGTGCACACTGGTGACTCTGTAACCGTGGCACCAGCCCTGACCCTGACTGACCGCGAGTACCAGAAGATGCGTGACCTCGGCATTGCGATTATTCGCGAGGTCGGCGTTGACACCGGCGGCTGCAACATCCAGTTCGCCGTCAACCCGGTTGATGGCCGCATCATCGTCATCGAGATGAACCCGCGTGTGTCTCGTTCCTCCGCTCTTGCCTCCAAGGCAACGGGCTTCCCCATCGCCAAGTTGGCTGCAAAGTTGGCCATTGGATACACGCTGGATGAGGTTCAGAACGACATCACGGGTGTTACCCCGGCCGCCTTTGAACCGACCTTGGACTACGTCATCGTCAAGGCTCCTCGCTTTGCTTTCGAGAAGTTCCCAGGTGCAGATGACACCCTGACCACCACCATGAAGTCGGTGGGTGAGGCCATGGGCATCGGCCGCAACTACATCTCTGGTCTCAACAAGGTGATGCGTTCGCTCGAGAGCAAGCCTAACGGGTTCTGGACCAAGCCTGACGAATTCTTTGCAGGCGATCGTGCTCAGGATCTGGACGCAGTCCTCAAGGACCTCGAGCGCCCGACTGAGGGCCGCATGTACGACGTCGAACTAGCTTTCCGCTTGGGCGCTACCGTTGAGCAACTCCACGAGCACTCCAAGATTGACCCATGGTTCCTTGCTGAGCTCAAGGCACTCGTTGATTTCCGTGCAGAACTCGTTAATGCGCCGGTTCTCGATGCTGAGCTTCTGCGTGAGGCAAAGGTCTTCGGGCTTTCCGACGCCCAGATTGCCGCGCTTCGTCCTGAGTTCGCGGGCGAGGATGGCGTTCGTTCCCTGCGTTGGTCCCTGGGCATTCGCCCGGTGTACAAGACCGTCGACACCTGTGCAGGTGAGTTCGAGGCACAGACTCCGTACCACTACAGCTCTTACGAGCTCGACCCAGACGCTGAGTCCGAGGTCCGGCTGGCGCCGGACGACAGCAAAGGAAAAGTCATCATCCTGGGCTCCGGCCCGAACCGAATTGGCCAGGGCATCGAATTTGACTACTCCTGTGTTCACGCAGCGCTCGAGCTGTCCGCACAGGGCTACGAGACCGTCATGGTTAACTGCAACCCTGAGACCGTGTCCACGGACTACGACACTGCTGACCGCCTTTACTTTGAACCGTTAACCTTCGAAGACGTGATGGAGGTATTCCATGCGGAATCCGAGTCCGGCCCGGTAGCTGGCGTCATTGTCCAGCTTGGTGGACAAACTCCACTGGGCCTTGCTGAGCGCCTGACTCAGGCCGGTGTTCCAGTCGTTGGTACTTCCGCATCGGCAATCGACCTGGCCGAGGACCGCGGCGAGTTCGGCAAGGTACTTGCTGAAGCAAAGCTGCCAGCACCAGACTTTGGTACCGCCACCTCCTTCGAGGAGGCACGTTCTGTTGCCCTCAGCATTGGATACCCTGTCTTGGTCCGTCCGTCCTATGTCTTGGGCGGCCGCGGTATGGAGATCGTGTACGACGAGACCTCCTTGCGCGATTACATTGAGCGCGCCACCGAAATCACCTCCGACCACCCAGTGTTGGTTGACCGCTTCTTGGATAATGCAATCGAAATTGACGTCGACGCGCTCTGCGACGGCAAGGATGTCTACCTGGGCGGCGTGATGGAGCACATCGAGGAAGCCGGTATTCACTCCGGTGACTCCTCCTGCGCACTGCCTCCTATGACCCTGGGCCCTGAGGACATTGAAAAGGTCCGTCAGTCCACTCGCGCCCTTGCACACGGCATCGGCGTGAAGGGCTTGATGAACGTTCAGTACGCGCTGAAGGATGACATCCTCTACGTAATCGAGGCTAACCCGCGCGCATCGCGTACCGTGCCTTTCGTTTCTAAGGCAACAGGCGTCCCGCTAGCTAAGGCTGCCGCACGTGTGATGTTGGGCGATTCTATCGCCAGCCTGCAGGCTGAGGGAATGATTCCAACTGACTACGATGGCGGCTCGCTGCCAATTGAACACCCGATCGCCGTTAAGGAAGCTGTTCTGCCGTTTAATCGCTTCCGCCGCGAAGACGGCAAGTTGCTTGACACCCTTCTTTCGCCGGAGATGAAGTCCACCGGTGAGGTCATGGGCCTTGCCAGCAACTTCGGTGCTGCTTATGCCAAGGGCGAGATGGCAGCCTTCGGCCCGCTGCCAACTGAGGGCAACGTGTTTGTTTCGGTGGCTAACCGCGACAAGCGCACCCTCATCTTCCCGATCCAGCGTCTGGCCTACATGGGATACAACATCATCGCTACCTCGGGAACCGCGCAGATGCTGCGCCGCAACGGTATTGACTGTGAAGTAGCAGTCAAGGTATCTGAGGCTGCAGAGGGCCAGGAATCCATCGTGGACCAAATCCTTGGTGGCAAGATTGACCTCATCCTCAATACGCCAGCTGGTTCTGGTACCGCACGCCACGATGGCTACGACATCCGCGCGGCTGCGGTATCTGTAGGCGTGCCGCTTATCACCACTGTGCAGGGCGTAACCGCAGCGGTCCAGGGTATCGAGGCGCTTCGTGTTGGTGACCTCGAGGTCCGTGCACTCCAGGAGCTCGAGCATGGTCCAACCAAGTAAGACCTTTGGTGAGCGGCTGGTCGCTGCAGGGGCTGAGCGTGGACGTCTGTGCGTAGGCGTTGACCCACACGCGCACCTTCTGCAGGCCTGGGGCCTGAACAACGATGTTGACGGTCTGCGGACGTTTGCTCGCACCTGTGTGGAAGCATTTGCTGACACTGTTGCCGTGGTTAAGCCGCAGGTGGCCTTCTTTGAGCGTTTCGGCTCCGCCGGCTTTGCAGTACTGGAAGAAACACTCCAGGGCCTACGCGAGGCCGGATGTCTGACGCTTGCTGATGCAAAGCGCGGTGATATCGGTTCCACCATGGCTGGCTACGCTGATGCTTGGTTAGGGGAGGCCTCACCGTTGCTTTCGGATGCGGTCACGGTATCGCCGTATTTGGGGGTTGGCTCTCTTAAACCAGTCTTCGACTTGGCGGAAGAGACTGGACGCGGTGTGTTCGTTCTCGCTGCGACCTCCAATCCTGAAGCGGTGAGTTCCCAGTCCATCAGGGACGCTGACGGTGTGACGGTGGCACAGGGAGTAGTCAATCAATGTGCTGCGATTAATGCGTCTTACGCAGCAGAAGGCCGTGCTGGCAATGTCGGAGTAGTCGTTGGTGCAACATTAAAGCATCCACCGGTCCTTGACCAGCTTGCGGGTCCAGTTCTGCTTCCTGGCGTTGGAGCACAAGGGGCCACGGCACAGGACGTGAAAGCAATCACCATCGCAGCGCCGGAACTTGGTTTTGCAAATGTTTCCCGCTCTGTGCTCTCGCGCGGACCTCAGGTGCGTGACCTGCAGGAAGCCGTGAAGGAAGCACTGGCAGAGATTGCTTTTTAGGGAAGTGGTGTGGCCGATTAACAGGCCCGCCATTTACCTGGTAGTTTGTAAAACGCACCGCGATGACGTGCGGGAATTCCATCCAAACTGGACCCAAATAATGTCATCGCGTAAACACCAGTGCTAGGATTGCCAGAAGTCGGTTCGCGCCAAGTGGCAAAACCGAGCTCTACTCAAGGGTTGTAGCTCGGGGAGTTCTCATGGCATCAAGGGATTCGCTCCCGTTATTGCGGCCGGAATCTGGTAAGACTTACTGGACGTAAATTATCGATCTAATGAAATCGGAGGAAACCCGTGGCCCTTCCCAAGTTGACTGATGAGCAGCGCAAGGAAGCTCTCGCAAAGGCTGCTGAGGCTCGCAAGGCTCGCGCTGAGCTCAAGGCTGCGCTGAAGCGCGGCGAGACCAACCTGAAGGACGTTCTGGACAAGGCTGAGACCGATGAGATCATCGGCAAGACCAAGGTCTCCGCGCTCCTCGAGGCTCTGCCGAAGGTTGGCAAGGTCAAGGCTAAGGAAATCATGGAAGATCTCGAGATTGCTCAGACCCGTCGTCTGCGCGGCCTCGGTGATCGCCAGCGCCGTGCTCTGCTCGAGCGCTTCGGCTACGGCGAATAAGAGTCGCGATGTCTGACGCAACTACACGCGGTCGCCTAGTCGTTCTGGCTGGGCCGTCCGCGGTGGGTAAGTCCACTGTAGTTTCGCGCCTGCGCAATGACGTCGACAAGCTGTACTTCAGCGTCTCAATGACGACGCGTCAACCCCGACCTGGTGAGCAGGACGGGGTTGACTATTTCTTCGTTACTCCTGAAACCTTCCAACAGCGTATCGACGCCGGGGAGATGCTCGAATGGGCAGAAATCCACGGTGGCCTGCAGCGCTCCGGCACTCCTGCCCGTCCTGTACAAGAGGCAATGGCAGCTGGTCGCCCCGTGCTTGTCGAGGTAGATCTGGAAGGGGCTCGCAACGTCAAGGCGGCTTTGCCTGAGGCAAAAACCGTGTTCTTGGCGCCACCATCCTGGGAAGTGCTCGTTGAGCGCTTGACCGGTCGTGGAACGGAGCCGCAGGATGTCATCGACCGCAGGCTAGAAACCGCACACGCGGAACTTGCCGCTCAAGACGAGTTCGACCACGTGGTTGTCAATGAAAATCTTGATGACGCCGTGGCAGCAATTAGTGATATCCTGCAGGGATAGAACTAGATTTTGACCATTTCCAAGTGAAGTAAAGGTGCATGTGACTAACGTGACCACCCCTGCTAATACTGAGGCCCAGAAGCCAGAGCCAGTATTCGATCCGCCAACGGGCATTACCGCCCCTCCGATCGATGAGCTCCTCGACAAGGTCTCTTCCAAGTACGCACTGGTGATCTTCGCCGCAAAGCGCGCGCGCCAGATCAACAGCTACTACCAAGAGCAGGATGAGGGCGTCTTCGAGTTCGTTGGACCTCTGGTAACTCCTGAGGCCGGCGAGAAGCCGCTTTCCATCGCTCTTCGTGAGATTGAAGCTGGCCTCCTCGACCACGAGGAAGGCAAGTAAGCTTTCTCCCGTTAAGGCCCCCGCTCGCATCACCCGATGTGATTGGGGGCCTTCGGCATGTTCAAGTGCGTGGAGTACCACCCTGTAGACTCGGGCGGGTGACTGACGCAATTGAGAATCTAGCGGCTCCTACTAGCAGCCAGGAGCTGGCGAAGCAGCCGCGTAGCATCGTCGTTGGCGTGGCTGGCGGAATCGCTGCCTACAAGGCTTGCCACTTGGTCCGTGACCTTAAAGAGCACGGCGATGAAGTCCGCGTTGTTCCAACGCCCGCTGCGCTAAACTTCGTTGGCGCTGCAACCTTCGAAGCGCTCTCCGGCAATCCCGTCTCCACAACTGTATTCGATGCCGTCGATGAGGTGCAGCACGTCAATATTGGCCAGCATGCTGATGCCGTTGTTATCGCGCCGGCTACTGCAGATGTCATCGCCCGAATCGCTGCAGGCCGCGCAGATGATCTGCTGACAGCAACCGTGCTTGTGGCCACGTGCCCGGTCATCGTAGTACCGGCCATGCACACCGAGATGTGGCTCAATCCGGCCACCGTTGAAAACGTTGCTACGCTGCGTCGCCGTGGTATCACAGTCATGGAGCCTGCCCATGGACGGCTTACTGGTAAGGATTCTGGCCCCGGCCGTCTACCTGAGCCTGCGCAGATCGCGGAGCTCGTGCGCACTGAGCTAGACGGCTACCGTATCCCGCATGATTGGACAAGCAAGAAGGTCGTCATCTCCGCGGGAGGCACCCAGGAGAACCTAGACCCAGTGCGCTACCTCGGCAACCGCTCTTCTGGGCGCCAAGGCTTTGCGTTAGCCGAGATTGCAGCGCAGCGCGGGGCAGAGGTAGTCATCGTGGCCGGAAATACCGCTGAGCTTCCTGTGCCATCCGGAGCCAAAATCCGAAACGTGGTCTCTACCGCAGACCTAGAGGCTGCAATGGCTGAGGAATCGAAGGACGCCGACGTCATCATCATGGCCGCAGCCGTCGCTGACTACCGGCCAGCGCTTGTCGCCGACTCAAAGATGAAAAAGGGCACGGCTGACGACGCTCTCTCCTCACTCCAGCTCGTGGAAAATCCCGATGTCCTCAAGGGGCTGGTGGCCCAGCGTGCAGCAGGAGAGCTCAAAGAAGGCGTCGTCATCGTCGGCTTTGCAGCCGAGACTGGCGATTCCACCCATACGGCTTTGGAGTTCGCGCAAGCGAAGTTTGAACGCAAGGGTTGCGATGTACTCATGGCTAACGAAGTGGGCGAGGGCAAGGTCTTCGGCCAGACCACCAGCGAAGGGTGGATTCTACGCCGGGATAGCGAGCCGCAAGTCGTTGCCCATGGCTCAAAGCATGTGGTCGCAGCGCAGATCCTGGATGCTGTGAATCAAATCCTCAGCTAGTAGACCGGCCTAATTGCATTAATAGACCGCTTGGTCTATGCTGGCTAGTTGTTAAAGCTTGGGGCCAGAACCATGCAATGAACGCTAAATAAGCACTTCTTTCTGCACTAAGGAATATTTGTGACTGTTAACCATGCACCGGCTACCCGTTTGTTCACCAGTGAGTCTGTGACTGAGGGACACCCGGATAAGATTTGCGACGCAATCTCCGACACCATCCTCGACGCGCTGCTCGAGAAGGACCCGCATGCTCGCGTCGCCGTCGAGACCCTAGTCACCACCGGCCAGGTCCACGTAGTAGGTGAGGTCCGCACCACCGGCTATGTCGAGATCCCGCAATTGGTGCGCAAGACTCTCACGGACATCGGCTTTACCTCTTCTGACGTCGGATTCGACGGACATACCTGTGGCGTAAACGTCGCCATTGGCGAGCAGTCCCAGGAAATCGGCGCCGGCGTCGACACCTCTACCGAGGCCCGCGATCGCGGTGACGACTTTGATGAGGAGAATGACTCCGCAGGCGCCGGCGACCAAGGCCTGATGTTCGGCTACGCCACCAACGAGACCGCCGAGTTCATGCCGCTGCCCATCGCTCTGGCGCACCGTCTTTCCCGCCGCCTCAGCGAGGTGCGCAAGGAGAAGATCGTTGATCACCTCCGCCCAGACGGCAAGACCCAGGTGACTTTCGCCTATGACGACAACAACGTTCCTTCGCACTTAGACACCATCGTCATTTCCACCCAGCATGACCAAGACGTGACCCAGAAGTGGCTTGAGGAACAGCTGCGCAAGCACGTCGTCGAGTGGGTCATCCAGGATGCTGGCTTGGAAAAGTACTACGGCGAAGAAACCACCTTGCTGGTTAACCCTTCCGGATCCTTCATCCTCGGCGGCCCAATGGGCGATGCGGGTCTTACTGGCCGCAAGATCATCGTTGACACCTATGGAGGCATGGCCCGCCACGGCGGCGGTGCCTTCTCTGGCAAGGATCCGAGTAAGGTTGACCGCTCCGCAGCTTACGCAATGCGTTGGGTGGCTAAGAATATCGTCGCCGCAGGACTCGCCGATCGGGCCGAGGTGCAAGTGGCCTACGCCATCGGCCGTGCGAAGCCGGTGGGCCTGTACGTCGAGACGTTCGGCACCGCACATCAGGGGCTCAGCGACGCCGCTATTCAAGCGGCAGTCAACGAAGTCTTCGACCTTCGCCCGGCGGCCATCATCCGTGATCTCGATCTGTTGCGTCCTATCTACCGGCAGACTGCGGCCTACGGCCACTTCGGTCGTACCGACGTTGACCTGCCATGGGAGTCGACCTCCCGTGCCGCCGCATTGCGAAAGGCAGCTGGCCTGTAGAATCTGAGCCTATGCCGAAGAGAACACTCGCCGCCCACAAACCGGTCGCGCGGGTGTTGCCTCTTTTAGGGGTTGCTCACTTAGATCGTGGGTTCGACTACCGCGTGGACGAGGAACAATCGGAGGCTGCACAGCCTGGGGTTCGCGTACGTATCCGCTTCAATGGGCGGCTTAGCGACGCCATCGTTCTTGAGCGCCGCAACGACTCGGAGTTCGCGGGCGAGCTGCGCTATCTCGACCGAGTGATCTCACCCTTTGCAGTTTATCCAGCGCAGCTCTCACAACTCGTCGAATCGCTTGCTGCCCGGTACGGGGGAGTTCGCTCCGACATCATTCGTTCCGCTATCCCTCCGCGTCATGCCAAGGCGGAAGAATCAGACTTGTCGACGCCGTGGGAGGAGCTGGGAGACGCCAGCGAACCCGATCTGTCCAGCTGGTCCGCGTATCAGTTCGGCGAGTCTTTCGTGGATACAGTGCTAGGCGGCGTCATTGCGCGCGCTGCCTGGCAGGTAGCACCCGGCGATGATTGGGCGGCAGCGCTGGCTGCTTTGGTTGCAAAAATCGCGGTAGACGGAGGTGGCTCGCTCATCGTGGTGCCGGATCAACGTGACGTCGACAAGCTCGAGCGTGCGCTGCGCGAGATAGTCGCGGCTAAACAGGTAACCGTGCTCGGCAACGCCACTGGCCCGCAGGCTAGGTACCGGCGCTATCTGTCAGCCTTGGTAGGCCAGGCACGCATCGTCATCGGCACGCGGTCTGCGGCTTTTGCTCCGGTGGCGAATCTGCGCCTTGCCGTCATCGTGGACGATGGCGACGACAATCTCGTGGATAATCTCAAGCCCTACGTACATGCGCGCGAGGTGCTCACCACGCGCTCTGCGTTGGAGGGATGCAGCCTTATTTTGGCCGGTCATTCGCGCACCGCGGAGACGCAGCTCCTGGTGGAGTCGGGGTGGGCGCACGACCTAGTGCCGAGTGAGTCGACGCTTTCGGCGCGGCGTCCTGCGATCACGCCGGTCGGAGCCTTCGGATTCCAGGTGGCGCGTGACCTGCAGGGCGGAACGACGTCGCTAAGCGGTCCTGCATACCAAGCCGCGCGTCGTGCCCTCGACCGCGGCGAACCAGTTCTCGTGCAGGTCCCGCGCAAGGGCTACGCGCCCATCCTGGCATGCGGGAATTGCCGCGCCCCGGCAAGGTGCCGCCATTGCAACGGTCCGCTTGGCCTGCCGGGTGATTCGCACGGTGGGCATGAGGGCCAAGCATCCCTGCCAACCTGTACGTTGTGCGGGCGCATCGACTCCAAGTTCCGGTGCACGGAATGCGGCTCGCCGCGCCTGCGCGCCATCGTATTGGGCTCGGAGCGTACGGCGGAAGAGCTGGGTCGCGCCTTTCCAAGCACGCGGATTGTCATGTCTGGCGGTAACAAGGTCATCGATGAAGTGCCAGGGGAGCCGGCACTTGTCATTGCGACTCCCGGTGCGGAACCCCATGTTGCGGACGGCGGTCATTATGGCGCGGCGCTGCTGCTAGAAGCTGCCACGCTGCTCAATCGTCAGGATCTGCGCGCAACCGAAGAGGCCCTGGCCAAGTGGGCTGCGGCAGCGACCTTGGTGAGCCCGCACTCCAAAGGCGGGGAAGTGATTATCGCTGCGGATGAGGCGTTAGCAGTTGTCCAATATTTAGTGAATTGGGACATGGTGGCAGCAGCGCGCGCTGAGCTGGCGGGGCGTCGGGAAGTGCGCTTCCCACCGGCCGTGCATATGGCAGCCGTGGATGGAGCGGATGCCGCACTGGATCACTTTCTTTCGATTGCAGAGCTGCCTGAGCATGCTGAGATCCTGGGCCCGGTCCCGCTTCCGCCCGGAGTCACCCTGCCCGGTGAGTATGACGAACAGCGCTTTGGGCCGCCACAAAGGGCACTCATCCGCACCCCGTTGGGGCCGCGCTCACAGCTGGGCACGGCGCTGCGCAACGCCAACGCTGCGCGCAGCGCCCGTAAGGACGAGCTGCCACTGCGCATTCAGGTAGACCCAATTCACGTCGGCTAAACGCCAGCTTATGGACGTGGAGCGCGTGGTGGAGACGGTTTAGTGCTGCTGGGTCTACCCAGTCCGCCGCTGTGTCTGGCATGTCCACTATTGTCGAGTGCGACGTAATTGTTTGAAAGGTAGTGGTTCCGCAGTGGCAATCAGAGCAATTCGCATGTACGGCGATCCAGTCTTGACGTCTCGTGCTACCGAGATTGAAAAGTTTGATTCATCGCTTGAGGCCTTGGCCAATGACATGCTGGAGACCATGGACGCGGCCGGCGGAGTAGGCCTTGCCGCAAACCAGATTGGTTTGACCAAGCGCATTTTTGTCTATGACTGCTCCCACTTTCAGACCGGCTTGCGTGGGGCCATCATCAACCCGGTGTGGACCCCGTTGGGGGACAAGACGCAGGACGGCCCCGAGGGCTGCCTATCGATTCCGGACATCACCGAAAACACCGAGCGCTATGAATCGGTCGTGGTCCACGGCCGCGATGTACGGGGCAATGCCATCTCGATGGTGGCCTCCGGGTTGATGGCGCGTTGCATTCAGCATGAGACTGACCACCTTGATGGCGTCTTGTTCCTGCAAAGGCTCACCCCTGAGCGGCGCAAAGAAGCGATGCAGGTTATCCGCAATTCAGAGTGGTTTAACTCCTAGTAGCTAGAGCAGCCTAAGAAACTAGAGCAACAAGAGAAGAAAGAAGTAAAGGTTCAGCATGCGAATTGTCTTCGCCGGTACCCCGGAGCCTGCAGTGGTGGCTTTGGAAAAGCTCATTGCCTCCAAGCATGAGGTTGTCGCGGTCATCACTAGGCCCGATGCGCGCAGGGGCCGGGGCCGTACTCTGCACCCCAGCCCGGTGAAAGAGCTGGCTCAAAAACATGGAATCGAGGTGCTCACCCCAAGCACCCTCAAGCCCGGCACCGAGGACGGCGAGGCGCTGCGCGCACGTCTGCGGGATCTTTCTCCTGAGGCTATCCCCGTTGTGGCCTACGGCAACCTTATTACGCCGGATCTTCTTGACCTACCGCGCCATGGCTGGGTCAACCTGCACTTCTCCTTGCTACCTGCGTGGCGCGGTGCGGCCCCAGTGCAAGCTGCGATCGCAGCCGGCGATGAAGTCACGGGTGCTACTACGTTCCGTATCGATAAGGGATTGGACACCGGCGTCATCCTGGGCACGCTCGAAGAGAAGATTCAGGCAACTGATACCGCAGACGATCTTCTCACCCGCCTGGCTAATGCCGGTGGTGATCTCTTGGTGGAAACGATGGACGGCTTGGTGGCAGGCACCATCACCCCACACGAGCAATCGGGCGAGCCCTCCTACGCGCACAAGATCGCAGTTGAGGATGCTCGCGTCAATTGGCAGGATTCCGCGGAAGCCATCGACCGCCACATTCGGGCACACACCCCGGCCCCGGGTGCCTGGACCATGCTTGGGGAGGAGCGAGTCAAGCTTGGCCCGGTTAGCCTCATAGGCGTTGACCCGGCACTTGAGGGCGTTGCCCTCGCACCAGGTGAGGCGCACATTACGAAGAAGTCCGTGTACGTCGGCACAGCTGATGCGGCAGTCAAGCTGGAGCGTCTGCAGGTCCCTGGCAAGAAGATGATGAACGCTGCAGACTGGGCGCGCGGCCTGGGCGGCAACAAAGAGGTGAGGTTCTCATGAGTGGTGGTTTCCGTTCCCGCTCCAAAGGCGGCGATTCCGAGCGCAAGGCTGATGGGCGTAAGCAGCATGCGCGTGACGCACAACGCGGATCGTTGCAGCGCAAAGGCAAGAATAATTCGCGTAATTCACACCACCCTCGAGGCAGGCGGGGCGCGCAGGAGAAGAACTCCTTCGTCCAGGCTGCGCGACGAAGCGGCGTAGACACCGCTCGTGCGGTCTCCTTTGAGGTACTGCGCCGCGTTCACAGCGATGATGCGTTTGCGAACCTGACCTTGCCCAAGGCTTTGCGCGTGCACAAGCTCGAAGGCCGCGACGCTGCTTTTGCAACCGAGCTGACCTATGGTTCTTTGCGCACCGAGGGGGTGCTCGATGCAGTCATCGGGGAGTGCTCGTCCCGTGCGCTTGATGCGATTGCCCCTGAGGTTTTGGATGCTTTGCGGCTAGGCGCCTACCAGGTGCTCTTTACCCGCGTGGAGCCGCATGCTGCCGTAGACACCACTGTGCGTTTGGTTGAGGCCGCAGGCTTTGAGAAAGCTAAGGGCTTTGCCAACGGCATCATGCGCACCATCACGCGCACCCCGGCCGAGAAGTGGTTCGACAAGCTCGCCCCGCAGGGCGAGATCGCGGCACTGGCCTTCAAGCACGCGCATCCCGCGTGGATCGCACAGTCTTTTAGCCGTGTCGTCGGCTTGGGCGAACTCGAAGCAGCGCTGGAAGGCGACTCCCAGCGTCCTATCGTCCACCTAGTAGCGCGTCCCGGCGAGATTAGCGCCGAGGAGTTAGCGCTTATGACCGGCAACGAAGAAGGCAAGTACTCGCCTTATGCCGTCTACATGGAATCTGGTGATCCGGGTGATCTGGAGCCTGTGAAGCAGGGCTTTGCCGCGGTCCAGGATGAAGGCTCGCAGCTCATTGCCCGCGCAGTGGTCGAAGCACCCGTTGCAGGTACTGATTCCGGGCGGTGGCTCGACCTGTGTGCGGGCCCTGGCGGCAAGGCGGCCCTCATGGGTGCGCTGGCACGCATTGAGCAGGCCCATGTCGATGCGGTGGAAGTCTCGCCGCACCGCGCTGAGCTCATCAAGAAGACTGTTGCGGATCTGCCTGTTCGTGTGCACGTAGCTGACGGCCGTAACCCCGGCCTTGAGGCTGGCTTCGATCGCGTGCTTGTCGACGCCCCGTGTTCCGGCCTTGGCGCCCTTCGTCGCCGTCCGGAGGCTCGTTGGCGCAAGTCCGAGTCCGACATCGCCGGACTCAACGAGCTGCAGTTTGAGCTGCTCGAGTCCGCGCTCAAGCTCGTGCGCCCCGGCGGTGTCGTGGTTTATTCGACGTGTTCGCCGGACCTGAGGGAAACGCGCGACGTTGTGGATCGCGCCGTCGCCAAGCTGGGCGCCGTGGAGCTCGATGCCCACGAACTCATTCCGGATATGGGTGACGTTGGACACCACAAGTCGGTCCAGATGTGGCCGCATCGCCACGGCACCGACGCGATGTTCTTCGCCGCGCTTCGTCGTGACTAAGCGTTAGCCGAGCTGCTAAAGAAGTGGCTGCGCGCAATCGAAGGGAAGGTCTAGACTGAACACCATGCCTGCACCGATTATTTCCCCTTCGATTCTCGCCGCTGACTTCTCCCGTTTGGGGGAAGAGGTACGTGCGGTACACAACGCTGACTGGATCCACGTCGACATCATGGATGGCCACTTTGTGCCCAACCTGTCCTTCGGCCCTGACATCACCAAGACTGTTGATGGCATCACGGATCAGGTCTTGGACGTTCATCTCATGATTGAGGAACCGGAAAAGTGGGTCGAAACCTACGCTGAAGCAGGCGCTGATTGCATCATCTTCCATGTGGAAGCCGTCGCTGACGAGCATGCGGCGCTCGCGCTGGCGGATAAAATCCGCGGCATGGGCGTACGCGCGGGCTTTTCCATCAAGCCCAACACTCCTATCGAGCCGTGGTTGGACAAACTGGAGCACTTTGATTTGGCACTCGTAATGTCGGTTGAACCTGGCTTCGGAGGCCAGAAGTTTATGCCTGAGATGCTGGATAAGGTACGCACATTGCGCGCTGCCATTGATGAGCAGGGCCTCGATACCCTGATCGAAATCGACGGTGGCATCTCTGCCGAGACCATCGCTGCATCCGCGGAAGCTGGCTGCCACGCGTTCGTGGCCGGTTCTGCCATCTACAAGCAAGCAGACAAGGCCGCAGCAGTCGAGGAATTGCGCCAGCTGGCCTCGCAATAGTTTTCTAACCGCTTCACGTCCCGAACCTTTCGTGGGACCGTCCTTGACCAAACGGAAATTGCAATCAGAAAGTCTTTATGAAGCTTGACCTCGATGCCGCCCTCATCCGTGCGATGGAGGCGGGTCAATCCGTGCGCGGCACGACGAGCCCCAACCCGCCGGTGGGTGCAGTCATTCTCGACGCCGAGGGCAACCTCGTAGGCACTGGCGCCACTCAGCCCGTAGGCGGGCCGCATGCCGAGGTCATGGCCCTACAAGAGGCCGGCAGCAGCGCCCGCGGCGGCATAGCAGTCGTTACACTCGAGCCGTGCAACCACACTGGGCGCACTGGCCCCTGCGCGGAAGCCCTTATTGCGGCGGATATTTCCCAGGTATATTTCCTGCATCCTGACCCGAACGGCGTGGCTGCTGGCGGGGCGCAGACTCTGCGCGCCGCGGGCATTGAGGTCGCACAGATTGAAGCGCCTGCGGAGTTGCCCGTGTCCGATGCTCTCATCCCGTGGTTGACTTCGCTGCGCCTGGGCCGCCCGCATGTGACCCTAAAGTTTGCGCAAACACTCGACGGTTTTACCGCCGCAAGCGATGGTACGAGCCAATGGATTACCGGGGAGCACGCGCGTGAATGGGTGCACGTCGACCGCGCGCGGCGTGACGCCATCATCATCGGCACCGGCACCGCGCTGGCAGACAACCCCTCGTTGACCGCTCGTTTCCCCGATGGCACGCTGCGGGAGCAACAGCCGCGCCGCGTCGTGATTGGCCAAAGGAACTTAGAGGATGCGGGAGCGGCATCATCGCATTTGCGCGAACTTGGCTACGACCAATTTGCCAACATCGATGACGCACTGATTTCGCTTTATGAGGCGGGCGCACGCGACGTGTTGGTCGAGGGCGGGGCCGGGCTGGCCAGCGCCTTCCTCAATGCCGGATACGTGGATGCGGTGCAGGCCTACATTGCGCCGCTGTTGCTCGGAGAGGGGCGGGGAGTGTTGGCCCATCCGGTGGCCCAAACCTTGCAGGATGCGCGTCGTTTTCAGCGCGTGGGCACCACCGTGCTGGGCGACGATGTGCTCATCGAGTACGTGCGCAGGCCATACGTGGATGACGAGTAGAGTCAAGCCTTCGAGATTAAAAGTTAAAGGATAGATTTTGTTTACTGGACTCGTGGAAGAAATCGGCACGGTCGCTTCCTTGGAGCGGCAGGGAGACGCGATCCGCTTAGGAATCGCCGCGCCTAAGATACTTGACGACGCCGCCCTTGGTGACTCCATCGCAATCAACGGCGTGTGCCTCACCGTGGCCGAGCGAACCGCGGACGTCTTCATCGCCGACGTCATGCAGGAATCCCTAAATCGTTCGGCGCTCGGCGAACTGCGCGTGGGGTCCCAGGTCAACGTGGAGCGTGCTCTGCTTCCAACTACCCGCTTGGGCGGCCACATCATGCAGGGCCATGTCGACGGCACTGCGAAACTCATCTCGCGCACCCCGTCTGAGAACTGGGAGGTGTTGCGTTTCGAGCTGCCCGCCGGACTTGCGCGATACGTGGTAGAGAAGGGTTCTATCGCAGTCAGCGGCACCTCGCTGACGGTAAGCAACATCGGCGCAGACTGGTTCGAGGTCTCTCTCATTCCGACAACGCTGCGCGACACCATATTCGGGCAGCTGGAAGTTGGTGCCGCAGTCAACCTCGAAGTAGATGTGCTGGCCAAGTACGTGGAAAAAATGTTTGGGCCTAACGCTTCCGGCGCCAACGGCAAGGGCTAGAGTAAGTCTTTATGACCGCTGCAGAATCTTCCGTCAAACTCGATACCGTTGAACAAGCTATTGCTGACATCGCTGCCGGCAAAGCCGTGGTGGTGGTAGACAATGAAGACCGTGAGAATGAAGGAGATCTGATTTTCGCCGCCGAGCTTGCGACTCCGGAGCTCGTGGCGTTTATGGTTCGATACACCTCCGGCTATATTTGCGCGCCACTTATGCCCGAAGATTGTGCTCGCCTCAATCTTCCGCCGATGATCGCGGTTAACGAAGATGTTCGCCACACTGCCTACACGGTCACGGTAGATGCTGCGACTGGCTCGACGGGTATCTCGGCTGGTTCCCGCGCCGAGACCATCCGGCGCCTGGCTGACCCGACCTCCGAGATCGGAGATTTCACTCGCCCTGGTCACGTAGTTCCGCTGGCTGCTCGACCCGGCGGCGTGCTGGAGCGCGACGGCCACACTGAGGCTTCCATCGACCTTGCCCGACTGGCCGGGTTGCGTCCGGCGGGCGTGCTGTGCGAGATCGTATCGGAAGAAGACCCGACCGATATGGCGCGTTCACCGGAGCTGCGCCGCTTCGCAGATGCCCATGGTTTGTCGATGATTTCGATCGAGCAGCTCATCGAATGGCGCCGCCACCATGAGACTCAGATCGTGCGCTCGGTGTCTACCCGCCTGCCTACTGAGCACGGCGTGTTTACTGCGATCGGCTACACCCACGACGTCGACAAGAGCGAGCATATCGCCTTAGTCGCAGGCGACGTCGAGGCGCTTAAGGGCGCGGAGAATGTGCTCGTGCGTGTGCATTCCGAATGCCTTACTGGCGACGTTTTTGGTTCGCGTCGCTGCGATTGCGGTCCTCAGCTCAACGCCTCTTTGCGGGCGGTGCAGGAGGCCGGACAGGGGGTTGTGGTCTACCTGCGTGGTCAAGAGGGTCGTGGAATCGGCTTGGTCAACAAGCTCAAGGCCTATCACCTGCAGGACAAGGGCCTCGACACTGTCGACGCCAACCTCGAACAGGGATTGCCCGAAGACGCACGCGAGTACTCGGTTGCGGGCCAGATCTTGCGAGACCTTGGCATTGTTTCCGCCAACTTGATGACCAACAATCCGCACAAGGGCGACGGCCTCTTTGGCTTTGGCGTCGACGTCTCCCAGCACACTAATCTGGCTGTTGCTGCCAATGAAGACAACATCACCTACCTGCGCACCAAGCGTGACCGTATGGGCCATGATCTGCCGCAGGTTGCGCAGTGGGACTCCGAGCACAGCTAAAAATTAGCACTTCTTAGAAAGGACCGTGATGGCTAAAGAAGGCCTGCCAGACATCCAGCTCGTTTCGGCCGAGGGCGTTCGCGTCGCGATCGTTACTTCAACGTGGAACGCCGAAATCTGCGATCAACTGCATAAGCGCGCGATCGAAACCGCTCAAGCATGTGGCGCCAAGGTCACCGAGCTGCGCGTGGTTGGCGCACTGGAACTGCCTGTCGTTGTCCAAGCAGCGGCTCGTTCTCACGACGCCGTCGTGGCTTTGGGCTGCGTCGTTAAGGGCGGAACCCCGCACTTCGACTATGTCTGTGACTCGGTCACCCAAGGCCTGACGCGCATTGCACTCGACGAGTCGACGCCCGTGGCGAACGGCGTGTTGACAGTTAACGAGTACTCCCAGGCCGTCGATCGTGCAGGCTTTGATACATCTGATGAAGACAAGGGCGCTGAGTCGATGGTTGCGGCTTTAGACACCGTCATGAAATTGCGTACACTGGACGGACTGGCAGGCTAAACGCCTGCGCCTAACCTGTAGTGACGCTTAAATAGGTGAGAAGAAGGACTAAATGACGGACGCACACGAATCTCAGGCGAGCGAGACTACATCTCGCAAGCACCTATCTGATGCCGAGATTCTGGCCTACACCAGCGCAGACCCTTTTGCGCTGACGTCGACCAAACCTTGGCTTTATGAGACCAAGTCTCCATACCTACGCAAGATTGCGATTGGTTGGGTAGTCCTCGTCATGGCTATCCACATCTTTATGGGTGTTACCTTGGACGTCTCCTTTACAGGTGCGGCGGTGACCACGATTGATAAGTTTGCATTCCCCGGCGTCGGCGTATTGATTTCCATCTTGTCGTGGATTGCACTGACCCGCCCACGCTTGCGGGCTAACGAGGACGGAGTCGAGGTCCGCAATATTGTCGGCACTCGTTTCTACCCATGGCAGGTTGTGTATGGGCTGTCCTTCCCAGAGGGGGAGCGTATGGCCCGCATCGAGCTTCCCGATTTCGAGTTCGTTCCTGTCTGGGCACTGCAGTCTGGTGACAAACAAGACGTAATCACTAAGGTTCGCCAGTTCCGCGAACTTGAAGCCAAGTACATGCCGCAGGACTAACGTGGCTGATCCCACAACATACAGGCCAGCGCCCGGAACGATACCCACGGAACCGGGCGTTTATAAGTTTCGCGACGAAAACCGAAGGGTAATCTACGTCGGCAAGGCCAAGAATCTCCGGGCCCGCTTGTCCAATTACTTTCAGGACATTACGCAGCTGCATCCACGCACCAGGCAGATGGTGCTCACGGCGGCTTCGGTGGAGTGGACCGTGGTGGCCAGCGAGGTCGAAGCACTCCAATTGGAATACACATGGATTAAGCGTTTCGATCCACGATTCAACGTCATGTATCGCGACGACAAGACGTACCCGATGTTGGCGGTCTCGGTGGGAGAGGCGGTTCCACGTGCGTTCTTCTATCGCGGGCCGCGCCGCAAAGGCGTGCGTTACTTCGGCCCTTATTCGCACGCCTGGGCAGTACGCGAGACCCTAGACCTACTGACCCGCGTCTTTCCTATGCGCACCTGTGCCAAGGGCGTATACAACCGCCACGAGCGCCTCGGCCGGCCGTGCCTGTTGGGTTACATCGGCAAGTGCGATGCGCCGTGTATCGGCCGCGTGTCAAAGGACGAGCACCGTGAGACGGTCAACGAGCTGGTTTCCTTTATGAACGGCAACACCAGCAAGGTAACCCGCGAGCTGACCCAGCGCATGGAGGAAGCTGCGGAGAATCTTGAGTTCGAGCTTGCCGCCCGATTGCGCGACGACCTGGGCGCCATCAATAAGATCATGGAACAACAAGCCGTGGTGTTCGGCGATGGCACCGACGCCGACCTCATCGCTTTTAGCTCCGATGAGCTAGAAGCAGCGGTACAGATTTTCCACGTACGCAATGGGCGAATCCGCGGCCAGCGCGGATGGGTCGTGGAGCGCTCTGGTGATCAGGCCCCACTCGAGCCACTCGAGGAAGGCAAACCTGACCCCGGACTTCCGGCCCTCATGCAGAACTTCCTCATTCAGTTCTATTCCGACGCTGCTGACAGGCAGAAGCAGGAATTGGAAGAAGACGCTGCGCTCAATAGGCGAGGGGTGGATCAGGAGTCCCATACCGAGGAACACCTCGGCAACGTGATCCCACGAGAAATCCTGGTCCAGGCTATGCCGGACGAGGCAGCTGAGGTCAAGTCTTTGTTGGAGCAGCTGCGTGGTGCGCACGTGGACTTGCGCGTGCCCCAGCGCGGCGACAAGCGATCCCTGATGGAGACCGTGGAGAAGAACGCCAAGGAGCAGCTTCGTCAACACAAGCTCAAGCGCGTTGGCGATATCACAGCACGCTCTGCCGCGCTGCAGGACATTCAGGAGACCTTGGGCATGGACCAGGCGCCTTTGCGCATAGAGTGTACGGATATTTCCCACATTCAAGGCACGGACGTTGTCGCTTCCTTGGTGGTCTTTGAGGATGGGCTTCCGCGCAAGTCGGACTATCGCCGTTATCGCATTAAGGAAGCAGCTGGCGACGGCCGCTCAGACGACGTCGGCTCCATCGCTGAGGTCACGCGGCGTCGCTTTAAGCGCCACAATGAAGACAAGTTGGCCAACCCAGACGAAGAGGTGGAGGAGTCGACCTTCGCTGACGAGAAGGTGACGGAAGAGTCTGCTGAAGCTGGGCGTCGTTTCGCGTATCCGCCGCAGCTCTTCATCGTTGATGGCGGTGCGCCGCAGGTAGCCGCTGCCCAGGAAGTCTTTGACGAGCTGGGCATTGTCGACGTCACTCTCGTCGGCTTGGCCAAGCGCTTGGAAGAGATCTGGGTTCCCGGTGACGATGAGCCAGTTATCTTGCCGCGAAACTCCCAGGCGTTGTTCTTGCTGCAACAGATCCGCGACGAGGCTCACCGCTTCGCCATTACCTATCACCGCCAGCAGCGCTCCAAACGCATGCGTTCCTCTGTGCTGGACAGTGTGCCTGGGTTGGGTCCACAGCGCAGGGCTGACCTGGTCAAGCACTTTGGCTCGGTGAAGAAGCTGAAAGAGGCTAGCGTCGAGCAAATTGCCGCCGTAAAGGGCTTTGGCCCCAAGTTGGCCAGCGTAGTTTTTGAACACCTGCATAGTTAGGAATCTTCAGGAACCTTCCAGCTTTGGCGCGTTAAGATGGTTGCTATGACGCACTTAGAAACACCGCCGGTCTTCATTACTGGCATGTCCGGCGGCGGCCTCACCTCGGCAGCTAAGGTTCTCGAGGACAAGGGCTACTACGTGGCCCATAACATCCCGCCAAAAGCCATTGTGGATCTTCTAAAGCTGTGTTCCTTGGAAGAGACGAAGGTCAAGAAGGTTGCTGCGGTAACCGATGTGCGCTCCCGCATGTTTCATGGTTCACTGCTGGAGACCATTGATGAGGTCACGCAGTTGGGCATGAAGCCCACGGTTCTGTTTCTCGATGCGCGCGATGACGTGCTGATCCGCCGTTTTGATTCTGTTCGTCGCACGCATCCGCTGCAGGGCGATGACACGCTCAAGGCCGGCATCCAGAGAGAGCGCCAGGTTGTGGCTGAGGTGCGCGAGCGCGCCGACATCATCATCGACACCACAAACCTGTCAATTCATGATCTGCGTCGTGCCATCGAAGCAGCATTTGGTGACATGAGCAAGGACACCCAGCACGTCACCGTTGAGTCGTTCGGCTTCAAACACGGCTCCCCACGAGACGCGGATTTGGTCGTCGACGTGCGATTCCTTCCCAACCCTTATTGGGTTCCGGAACTACGCGGATATCGAGGCACCGATGAACCTGTCTCTGATTACGTCCTCGCCCACCCTGCTGCAGAGAACTTCATCGAGCATTTCTTGGAGATGTTTGAGACCATGCTCGCTGGTTACCGCCACGAGGGTAAAAACTTCATCACCGTGGGCGTCGGGTGTACAGGTGGACATCACCGCTCCGTCGCTGTGTCAGAGGAGATTGCTCGCCGCTTGCGTCAGCGAGAAGATCTGGATGTCAATACCCTCCACCGCGACATTGCGCGGGATTAATCTCGCCCCTATTTCATTACCCGGAAAGCTCTTTTAGAACCAATGACTCGATTTTCACACATGGCATGCCTGGGTGGCGGTCACGGCCTTTACCAAACCCTGCTAGCCGCGCGAATGAGTAATGCTGAACGAATCTCGGCAATCGTCACGGTCGCAGACGACGGTGGTTCTTCTGGCCGTCTTCGCCGTGAGCTCGACATCATTCCGCCCGGAGACCTCCGGATGGCGTTGGCGGCCCTGTCTGGCGATACTGAAGCAGGCAAGATGTGGGCGCAGACTCTCCAGCATCGATTCGGCGGTAACGGGGCCATGGCCGGTCATGCGGTGGGTAATCTGCTCATTGCCGGGCTTACCGATGTTCTCGGCGATTATCAGGCCGCTCTGGACGCGGTAGCGGTGCTCACTGAGTCCCACGGTCGAGTGCTTCCCGTGGTTAATCAGCCCCTCGATATCGAAGCTGAGGTTGCCGGATTGGATGACGATCCTCGAATTATGCGGGCCGTCCGCGGGCAGGTCGCGGTGGCATCGACTCCTGGTCAAGTCCGAAGAGTAAGGATCCTTCCTGAGTACCCCGAAGCAAATCCTGAGGCTGTCGCCGCGCTTGCCGACGCCGACCTCATCACCATCGGCCCTGGCTCTTGGTTTAGCTCGGTTCTGCCGCATGTGTTGGTCCCGGAAATTGTCGATACAGTGCGTAATTCCCATGCACTGCGCGTTGTGGTACTCAACTTGTCGGCTGAGCCAGGGGAGACGCATGGCTTTTCTGCGGAGAGGCACTTACACGTTTTGGCTCAACACGCGCCTAATCTAAGAATCGACCGAGTTTTGGTGGATGAAGGCGCAATCCCGAGCGAAAGTGAGCGGGTCTATTTGCAACGCGCCGCGAGCGTTTTGGGTGCTAAAGCATCCTTCGCGGACCTTAGCCAAAGAGACGGAAATGGAGCAAGTACAAACAAACATGACCCGGAGAAGCTGTCGGTTGCTCTGGGCGAGCTTGTCAAGGGCTAAGAGACCTGAAACGTCGGCATTGAACGTATCTCGCTAAACTATAAAAACTGCCGTGTGCTTCTTGGCACACGCTCCAATGCTTTTAAGAAAGGGGCAAAGACTTTGTCTGCTTCATTGACCGATCAGGTCAAGGACGAACTCACTGAAGTCTCGGTTCCGCGCCAATCCGCACGAGCTGCGGAGATTTCAGCCATTTTGCGCTTTGCCGGCGAGTTAACCATTAGCGGCGATCAGATGGCTTATGAGGTTGAGCTTGATAATCAGCGTATTGCTGACCGCTTTGTTGATGGACTTGAAGAACTCTTCGGGCTGAAGGTCGGCACTCACGTCGTAGGGCCTGCGACTTCACAGAAGAAATCGCGGGTTCAGCTGCGTATTGCTACAGGGGCAAAAGAGTTAACTAGACGTCTCGGACTTATCACCCGCTCAGGCCATCCCGTGGTGGGTTTGCCGCCGCAGGTGATCTCCGGCTCGATTGCTGATAACGAAGCCGCATGGCGTGGCGCATTCTTGGCGCAGGGAGCGTTGACCGAGCCTGGCCGTTCTTCCACTCTGGAAGTATTGTGCCCTTGCCAAGAGGCGGCGCTTGCTCTTGTGGGGTGCGCGCGACGCCTTGGTATCGCCGCTAAGACGAAAGAAACCCGGGGGGCAGACCGTGTGGTCGTGCGTGACGGCGACGCCATTGGCGCTTTGCTGACCCGCATGGGTGCGCAAGAAACTCGTTTGACGTGGGAGAAGAAACGCGTAAAGCGCGAGGCACACGATACCTCGAAGCGCTTGGACAATTTTGACGACGCAAACCTTCGTAGATCGGCGCGCGCCGCAGTCACCGCGGCAGCTCGAGTAGAACGTGCGATGGAGATCTTGGGCGATGACGTGCCAGAACATCTTGCCGATGCCGGACGTCTGCGTGTACAGCACCGTGAAGCCTCACTCGAGGAGCTAGGTCGCCTCGCAGATCCTCCCATGACCAAGGACGCGGTGGCTGGCCGCATTCGCCGCCTGCTTTCGATGGCTGACAAACGGGCGGAAGAATTGCAGATTCCCGACACCAATGACTCAGTGACGGAGGATCTTTTCGACCAGTCCTAAAGGTTTTGGTTTAGTTCGATTCAGTATTGCCTGCCGCCTTGTCCGATCGGATGGGGCGGTTTTTGATTGGGCAAAACGGTCACATTCGGGGCGGTGAAGCTAATTTTCTTGCTGTGAAATTCTCCCGTTATTGTTGATTATCTGCCGTTAAGCTGGGGGAGTGACATATCCCACCTTTATCAACATAAAACAACATATACGGGCAAAAGCAGGTGAATTCCTGCGCATATTTACCAAGCGCTTAGACACAGGTTGCAATATTGTACGCCTCTTTTCTGGTTTCGGCATTCAACTTTCTGCACCCGCGCTCAGCCGCTGCACGCACTATGTTTGCTCGGTAGTATCGGCCGTGTTGGGAAAACTCACCGAGGTTCTTCGCATAAGGCAGAACTAGAGGAGATGCCTCGGACCAACACGAACGTTTACTCGATTTTTAGAGGAGAAATAACAGTGACCATCCGCGTAGGCATCAATGGCTTTGGCCGCATCGGCCGCAACTTCTTCCGTGCAATTGCTCAGGGCAACACCGACCTCGAGGTTGTTGCAGTCAACGACCTGACCGATAACGGCACCCTCGCAAACCTGCTGAAGTACGACTCCGTGTTGGGCCGTTTCGATGGCGAAATCTCCTTCGACGATGAGTCCATCACCGTCAACGGCCACCGCATCGCAGTCTCCGCAGAGCGCGATCCAAAGAACCTAAAGTGGTCCGACCACAACGTTGACATCGTTGTTGAGTCCACCGGCTTCTTCACCGACGGTGAGGCTGCAAAGGCTCACATCGAGGCTGGCGCAAAGAAGGTCATCATCTCTGCACCTGCTAAGAACGTGGACGCAACATTCGTTTACGGCGTCAACTCCGATTCTTACGACCCTGCAAACCACAACGTCATCTCCGCAGCATCTTGCACCACCAACTGCCTAGCTCCGATGGCTAAGGTTCTCAACGACAAGTTCGGCATCGAGAAGGGCCTCATGACCACCGTTCACTCCTACACCGGTGACCAGCGCATCCAGGACGCTCCTCACAAGGACCCACGCCGTGCACGCGCCGCTGCTGTGAACATGGTTCCTACCTCCACCGGTGCAGCTAAGGCTGTTGCTCTGGTTCTGCCTGAACTCGAGGGCAAGCTGGACGGCTACGCAATGCGTGTTCCGACCATCACGGGTTCCGCAACAGACCTGACCTTCACCGCTTCCCGCGACGTCACCGTTGAAGAAGTCAACGCTGCAATCAAGGAAGCTGCTGTCGGCGAGTTCGGCGAGACCCTGGCTTACACCGAGGACCCAATCGTCTCCACCGACATCATCACCGACCCGCACGGCTGCATCTTCGATGCTGGCGTAACCAAGGTTTCCAACGGCAACCTGGTTAAGGTTCTCGGCTGGTACGACAACGAGTGGGGCTACACCAACCAGCTCGTACGCACCACCTCCCTGGTCGCTTCCAAGCTCTAATCCGCTGCGAGTCCTAAAGACCTCACTTGGATGATTAACCGGCCCACACTTTGCCCACTTGGGCTAGGCGTGGGCCGGTATTCTTATATAGAACTCTTTTTAAAAATCGATTAAGGAGAAAATTATGGCTTTCAAGACCCTAGATGATCTCATCGCCGAAGGCGTTGAGTCCCGCCACGTACTCGTCCGCTCCGACTTCAACGTCCCACTGGACGATGAGGGTAACATCACCGACTCCGGACGCATCACCGCTTCGCTGCCTACCATCAAGGCACTCGTCGAGGGCGGCGCCAAGGTTATCCTGTCCGCACACCTTGGCCGGCCTAAGGGTGAGGTCAACCCGAAGTACTCCCTGGCTCCTGTAGCTGAGGCTCTTTCCGAGGCTCTCGGCCAGTACGTCGCACTGGCTGGCGACGTCACCGGTGAAGACGCTCACGAGCGTGCCAACGGCCTTAACGATGGCGACGTAATGCTCATCGAAAACGTCCGCTTCGACCCACGTGAGACCTCTAAGGACGAGGCAGAGCGCGGTGCTTTCGCAGACGAGCTCGTTGCCCTTGCCGCTGACAATGGTGCATTCGTCTCCGACGGTTTCGGTGTTGTCCACCGTGCACAGGCTTCTGTGTACGACGTCGCCAAGCGCCTGCCCGCATACGCCGGCAAGCTCGTGCAGAAAGAGGTAGAGACTCTCGCTGCAGTTGCTGAAAAGCCTGAGTCCCCATACGTCGTTGTGCTCGGCGGCGCCAAGGTATCTGACAAGCTCGGCGTCATTGAGGCTCTTGCTGGCAAGGCAGACAAGGTCATCATCGGCGGCGGCATGTGCTACACCCTGCTAGCTGCTAAGGGCTACAACGTCCAGAACTCCCTTCTGCAGGAAGACCAGATCGACAACTGCAAGGACCTCCTTGAGCGCTTCGGCGATAAGATTGTCCTGCCAGTTGACCTGATTGCTGCAACCGAGTTCGACGCTGATGCGGAAAACAAGGTTGTCGCCCTCGACGGCATCCCAGAGGGCTGGATGTCCCTAGACATCGGGCCAGAGTCCGTTAAGGAATTCGACAAGGTGATTGCTTCCTCCAAGACCCTCTTCTGGAACGGCCCAATGGGTGTGTTCGAGATGGAGGCATTCTCCAAGGGCACCGCTGGCGTCGCTCAGTCCATTATCGATGCAACTAAGAACAACGGCTCCTTCACTGTTGTCGGTGGTGGCGACTCCGCCGCTTCCGTCCGCCTCCTTGGCCTTGATGAGGACGGCTTCTCCCACATCTCTACCGGTGGTGGCGCTTCCCTCGAGTTCCTTGAGGGCAAGGAGCTGCCGGGTGTATCGGTTCTGCAGTCCTAATCGAGCCACTAAACTCTTTAAGAAAGGAATTTCCCACTATGGCACGTAAGCCACTTATCGCCGGCAACTGGAAGATGAACCTCGACCACAAGGAAGCAATCGCTTCCATCCAGAAGTTCGACTTCTCCCTTCCAAAGGACTACTACGAGAAGGTCGACGTTGCCTTCATGGTTCCGTTCACCGACCTGCGCACCTTGCAGACTCTCTCTGAGGGCGACAAGCTCGAGCTGACCTACGGTGCTCAGGACATCTCCAAGCACGAGTCCGGCGCCTACACCGGCGAAGTCTCCGGCAAGATGCTCTCCGCACTCGGCTGCACCTGGGTTGTCGTTGGTCACTCCGAGCGCCGCGAGTACCACGGTGAGACCGACGAGCTCGTCGCAGAGAAGGCTGCTGCTGCGCTGAGGAACGGCATCAGCCCGATCGTCTGCGTTGGCGAGCCGCTCGATGTCCGTGAAGCTGGCACCCACGTTGACTACGTGGTCAACCAGACCCGCAATTCCCTCGCTTGTCTGAGCGCTGAGGATCTTTCCAAGACCGTCGTTGCTTACGAACCAGTGTGGGCTATCGGTACTGGCAAGGTTGCTTCGGCTGACGATGCACAGGAAGTATGTGCGGCAATCCGTGACCTCGTCCGTGAGCTTGCAGGCGATGAGGTAGCAGAGGGCATCCGAATCCTCTACGGTGGCTCTGTCAAGGTTGATTCCGTGGCTGAGATTGTGGGTAAGCCGGACGTTGACGGCGGCCTGGTCGGCGGCGCATCACTCGTTGGTGACGAATTCGCCAAGCTCGCTGCGAACGCGTCGACTGCAGTTTAACTCTGGAACCTAGGCGTGGGTCGGAATATCGTCCGGCCCACGTCGTGGTGTAAAGTGGTCCGGAGTTAATTAATAAAGTTTGAGAGGAACGATCCTATGATCTTGGCCCTGGAAATCATCCTGGTGATTGCCGCGATCCTCATGTCTATCTTTGTTCTCCTGCACAAGGGTAAGGGTGGCGGTCTGTCCAGCCTTTTCGGTGGAGGCGTCCAGTCCAACCTTTCGGGCTCCACGGTCGTGGAGAAGAACTTGGACCGCTACACCATTGTCATGGTGATTATCTGGTTGGCGTGCATCGTTGCGCTGAACCTGATCCAGGCATTCGGCGTCTAATCGCGTAAGAAGAAGCCCGCGTTGACTGTTAATGGTCAACGCGGGCTTTTTCTATGCCTAGCTTCGGAGCTGTCGGGCTCCGTGCTATCGGTATATCCCACCCTAAAACGTGCATAACTGCCAACGAAAGGCTCACAAAGCGCTTGCGGAGGCGCTTCGTTGGCAGATACGCAGATCTCTCAACGAGTTGTTAGAGTTCACCCGCTGCGTCATCGGACAGGAAGAGGATTGTCTCCTGGGTTCCGTGTGCACCAGCAGCCGGCCACTCCACAGCAGGAGAGCCCTTAACGATGTGAGACGCAGCCTCAGCCTTTTCAGCACCGGACACTAGGAACCACACCCGCTGGGAACGGTTAACCGCAGGGAGGGTCAAAGTAACCCGCTCTGCCGGGGGCTTCGGAGAGTCGTGAACTGCCACAACGAGTTCCTCCTCCTCGAGGACCGCAGGGGAGTGCGGGAACATCGAGTTGATGTGCCCCTCGCCACCCATGCCCAACAAGTGAAGGTCGAAGCCGTTTGGGGCGAATTCGGCAATCTCGCCGGCATATGCCTTAGCGGCATGCTCCATGGCGATGGCGCCTAAATCGAGACCATGGATGTGTTGCTCAGGAATGCCTACCTCGTGGAGAAGAGCAGCACGGGCTTGACCCTCATTGGAATCAGGATCAGAAACTGGGACATTTCGCTCATCACCGAAGAATACGTGGACGCGAGTCCAGTCAATTGCCAGAGCAGGGTAGTCCTCACTCTGGCCATGTGCTGCCGCATCAAGGCGAGCCAGTTCGCGGAGTGTTCCTATGCCAGCGCCGCCGCCAGTGAGAACCACGCGGGCAACGCCATCATTGTGGAGCCCGCCGCCCGGGGCCTGAATCGCCGTCACGACGTCGATGAATTTAAGGGCGGCAGAGGATATGAGTTCGTCTACATCGCTCACGCGGTGAAGAGTGACCATGTCAGTGAGATCCTTAAGGGTCAAAAAATAGTAGTAGGGCTAACTGTAGTCCACGCGCGGCAAAGCTCGAAGCGTATGCGCGTATGTCTTGTCGGAATCGAGATGACGTAGCTCTTCAGAAAGGACCTCCGCCTGTGAACGGATGCCCAAAGAGACCAGAGAGTCCGGAGAGCCAGGAACTTGTACGCGAACAGTTCCTGCGTCGACCACTTCCACAGTGACGTGGGAAGATACGCGGTTGAAGCGCAAAGAATGAATGGGGAAGGAACCCTTTTCCGGCGACTGCGTAACGTTGCGGTGTACTGGAACGCTCAGGGCGTCGAGAAGCCAGCCTGCAGCAAAGTCCGCTGCTGGGTTGAGTTGTGCCCCGCATACTTCTACTGACTCGACCGGTTCATGAGGGTGGCGGTCTAGGGCCGAGGCCACGATTCCGCGCCACAGCGTAATGGCGGCCCAGGACATATCAGAATCACCCGGGGTGTACCCGTGGGAGAGCTGCATCAGTTCTTCGTGCGTTGCGCCCTCGCCATAGGCCACGTTGGTAATACGGCGCTGCGCGAGCTTGCCAATCGGGCTGCGGGCAGGGTGCTCCGGGCACTTCGTGGGCCACCACGCCACAATCGGGGTATCCGGGAGCAGCAGCGGAGTGACTACGGATTCGGCCTGCGCAGACAGAGCTCCCTTCAAGTGCATGACCACGATCTCCGAAGCACCAGCCTCGCCACCGACGCGTAGCTCGGCATCGAGATGAGTTTCTTCCAAGTGGGAACCAGCAATGACCACGAGCACGCGTGACGGGTGCTCATGGGAGGCGTCGCGCACGGAGGAAAGAATCGCCTCGATGTCGTCGCCTTCGTTGGCAGCAACGATGAGGGTCAGCACGCGGCCGGTGGTCAAGGTGTAGTGTTCTTGGGCCTCAACGAGTTTCTTGGAGATCTTGCGCGTCGTGGTGTCAGGCAATGGAATAATCAACGCTTCTTCTCCTTATGGTCGGCGCCAGGAGTGGCCCCGGCGGCGCAACATCGTATTGGCAGACTCAGGGCCCCACGTTCCCGCGGGGTATTCCTCAGGTTGGCCAGCTTTGGACCAGTACTCGATGATGGGATCGAGGATGGACCAGGACAGCTCAACCTCTTCGTTGGTGGGGAAGAGGGAGGACTCGTCGAGGAGGGCATCGAGGATGAGACGCTCGTAGGCTTCGGGGGACTCTTCAGTGAAGGCCTCCGCGTAGGCGAAGTCCATGTTCACATCGCGAACCTCCATGGTGGAGCCCGGCACCTTCGAGCCGAAGCGCATGGTAACGCCCTCGTCAGGCTGGACACGGATGACCACGGCGTTCTGGCCCAGCGACTCGGCTTGGCCCTTGTGGAAAGGCTGATGCGGCGCGGTCTTGAAGACCAAGGCGATCTCCGTGACGCGACGGCCCAAGCGCTTGCCGGTGCGCAGGTAGAAAGGAACACCTGCCCAGCGGCGCGAATTTACCTCGAGGGTGCAGGCAGCATAAGTCTCGGTGGTGGAGGCAGGATCGAATCCTTCCTCTTCGCGAAGACCGCGCACGTATTCAGAGCCCTGCCATCCGGCCGAGTACTGGCCGCGGGCAGTGGTCTTGTTCAGCGGGTGCACCGGCTGCGTCGCACGCAGCACCTTGATCTTTTCGGCCTGCAGAGCTTCCGGCGCGAATGAGGATGGTTCCTCCATTGCAACGAGCGCGAGCAGCTGCAGCAGGTGGTTCTGGATGACGTCACGGGCAGCGCCGATTCCGTCGTAGTAGCCAGCGCGGCCACCGAGGCCGATGTCCTCAGCCATCGTAATCTGCACGTGGTCGATGTAATGCGCGTTCCACATCGGCTCGAAAATCTGGTTGGCAAAGCGCAGAGCCATGATGTTTTGTACGGTTTCCTTGCCCAAGTAGTGGTCAATACGGAAGACCGAGGACTCGGGGAACACTGCATTGACGATTTCGTTGAGCTTGCGCGCGGATTCCTGGTTGTGACCGAAAGGTTTTTCAATAATGACGCGGCGCCACGAGTCGTTAGCGCTGTTCGCCATACCCACACGCTCGAGTTGGTGGCAGATGCTCGAGAAGAACTCTGGTGGGACAGACAAGTAATAAGCCCAGTTGCCGCCGGTACCGCGTGAGGTATCGAGCTCCGCGAGGCGAGCAGAAAGGCCGTCGAAGCCAGCGTCGTCAAAAGCGCCATGCACGAACTCAATGCCTTGGACTAGGTGCTGCCAAACATGTTCGTTGAACTTGGTGCGGGCGCCAGCCTTGACGGCTCCCAGCACATACTCGGCAAAAGCGTCCTTGTCCCAGTCGCGGCGTCCGTAGCCTACCAAAGTAAAGCCCGCGGGCAAGAGGCCGCGGTTGGCAAGGTCGTAGATAGCTGGCAGCAGCTTTTTGTAGGCGAGGTCGCCGGTTACCCCGAAGATAACCATGCCGGAAGGGCCGGCGATGCGCGGGAGGCGCTTATCCTTCTCGTTGCGCAGTGGATTTACCCAGGCGCTCGATTCCGTCACAGGGTTTCCTTTCCCAAATCTTTGTCCAGCGACACATTCTAGCGACAAGCGCCCCGCTGAGGTTAGTCAGCGGGGCGCAAGGCGAAGAATTCTTTAGTTAAAGACGAGCAGCCATGGATTCGAGCAGCTCATCCCAAGCAGCGACGAACTTGTCGACGCCTTCCTTCTCCAGCACTGCGAACACGTCCTGGAAGTCGATGCCCAAATCCTCGAGCTCAGCGAATACTGCATCTGCTTCAGCCTTCGCTCCGGAGAGGGTGTCACCGTGCAGGTTACCTTCGGAAAGGACCGCATCAATGGTCTTTTCCGGCATGGTGTTGACCGTGTGCGGGCCAGCAAGCTCGGAAACGTACAGCGTTGCTGGGTACTCCGGGTTCTTCACGCCGGTAGATGCCCACAGTGGGCGCTGCACGTTTGCGCCCTCTGGAAGATCATCCGAGTTGAGCAATTCTTCCTCGAAAAGGGCGTAAGCACGCTGCGCATTGGCGACGCCCGCTTTGCCACGTGCCGCGAGAGCTTCCGGCGTGCCGATGGTCTCGAGGCGCTTGTCCACCTCAGTATCTAGACGGGAAACGAAGAAGGACGCGACCGAGTGAATCTTGGATACGTCATGACCTGCCTCAGCAGCGCGCTTGATGCCCTTTTTGAACGCATCGATGACCTGGGCGTAGCGCTCCACGGAGAAGATCAAGGTGACGTTGACCGAGATGCCGTCGGCAAGCGCGTCTGCGATAGCCGGCAGCGAGCCCTCCGTTGCCGGAATCTTGATCATCAGGTTCGGGCGGTTGACACGCGCCCACAGCTCACGAGCCTGCTGGATGGTGGCCTGGGTATCTGCAGAAATGCGCGGATCCACCTCGATGGACACGCGGCCGTCGCGGCCTTCAGATGCCTTGTAGATGCCGGCGAAGAGATCGCAAGCATTGGCGACGTCGTCGATCGCCAGGGAGTAGACGGCGTCGTCAGCCTTGGCGCCCTCTTCCTCCAACGCAGCAATCGCGGAATCGTACGCGGTGCCCTTCGACATCGCTGCCGCGAAGATTGCCGGGTTGGTGGTAACACCCACGATGGACTTGGTCTTGATGATCTCCGCCAAGTTGCCGGACTCCAGCCTCTCGCGGGAGAGGTCGTCGAGCCACGTGGAGGTACCGAGCTGTGCTAGTTCGTCAATGTGAGACATGCTTTCCTTACTTGCTTGCGGTGATGGATTCGCGGGCGGCGTCGACTACCGCAGCGGTAGTGAAGCCGAACTTCTCAAAGAGCTCCTCTGCTGGGGCAGAAGCGCCGAAGTGCTCGAGGGAGACATTGCGGCCGAAGGTGCCGGTGTACTTGTGCCATGGCATTGCCAGGCCTGCCTCGACGGAGACGCGGGCGCGGACAGCGGAAGGCAGAACGGACTCGCGGTAGGCGTCGTCCTGCTCGTCGAACCACTCAAGGCACGGAGCCGAAACGACGCGGGCTGCGGTGCCCTCGGATTCGAGCTGTTGGGCTGCTTCGACCGCGAGCTTAACCTCGGAACCGGTTGCCATGAGGATGACGTCTGGCGTTTCCTTGGAACCTTCGACCAGAACGTAAGCGCCGCGGCGAACGCCGTCGCGTGCCTTCTCCTTGGTGCCCTCGAGAACAGGCAGGTTCTGGCGGGACAGCGCCAGGCCCTTTGGAGCAGCCTTGTACTCGAATGCAGCGGCCCATGCCTGCGCGGTCTCGTTGGCGTCTGCCGGACGGATGACGGAGAGGTTCGGAATAGCGCGCAGTGCGGCGAGCGTTTCTACCGGCTGGTGGGTCGGGCCGTCCTCGCCCAAGCCGATGGAGTCGTGGGTCCACACGTAGTAGGTGTCAGTAGACATCAAGGCGCCTAGACGCACGGCAGGGTACTGGTACTCAGAGAAGATGAGGAAGGTACCGCCGTACACGCGGGTGTTTCCGTGTAGGGCGATGCCGTTCATGATGGCGGCCATGGCGTGCTCACGGATACCAAAGTGGAGGTTGCGGCCGTATGGCTGGGCATTCCAAGCGCCAGTGGTGATGGACTCTGGGCCGAAGGACTCGGCGCCCTTGATAACGGTGTTGTTGGAGCCTGCAAGGTCAGCGGAGCCGCCCCACATCTCCGGGACAGCAGCAGCCAGTGCCTGAATGGTAGCTTCAGAAGCCTTACGGGTGGCTACGGATTCGCCGGCATCCCAGGTCGGAAGCTCCGAATCAAAGTTCTCTGGCAGCTCACGGGACTGCATGCGGTCGAAGAGGGCCTTTGCCTCCGGATTAGCGGAAGCCCAAGCATCGAACTTTTCCTGCCACTCGGCGTGGGATTGAGCACCGCGCTCGCGCAGCTTGCGGGTGTGGTTGATGACCTCGTCGGAGACCTCGAAGGTCTGTGCTGGGTCGAAGCCTAGGACTTCCTTGGTTGCGGCGACTTCGTCGTCACCCAAGGCGGCACCGTGTACGCCACCGGTGTTCATCTTGTTCGGTGCCGGGTAACCGATGACGGTCTTGACGCGGATGAAGGAAGGACGCTCGGTCTCCTCACGCGCAGCCTTGGCAGCGGCTTCGAGGGCTACGACGTCTTCGCCGGATTCCACGGTCTGTACGTGCCAGCCATATGCCTCGTAGCGCTGGACGACGTCCTCGTTGAACGCGATGTTCGTATCGTCCTCGATGGAGATGCGGTTGTCATCCCAGAATACGATCAGGTTGCCGAGCTTCTGCGTCCCCGCGAGGGAAGAGGCCTCTGCGGTAACGCCCTCTTGCAGGTCACCATCGGACGCGATGACGTAGATGTGGTGATCGAAAGGGGACTCGCCTGCGGGTGCGGACGCGTCGAAAAGGCCGCGCTCCTTGCGGGAAGCCATGGCCATGCCCACTGCGGAGGCCAGGCCCTGGCCGAGCGGGCCGGTGGTGATTTCAACACCATCGGTGTGGTTAACCTCCGGGTGGCCCGGGGTCAGCGAGCCCCAGGTACGCAGGGACTTGAGGTCATCAAGCTCGAGACCGAAGCCGCCGAGGTAAAGCTGGATGTACTGGGTCAGCGAGGAGTGGCCAACGGAGAGGACAAAGCGGTCACGGCCAGCCCACTTCACATCGTTAGGGTCGTGATTAATGACGCGCTGGTAGAGCGTGTAGGCGAGGGGCGCCAGCGACATCGCGGTACCCGGGTGGCCGGAACCGCACTTCTGGACGGCGTCCGCGGCCAGGACACGGACAGTATCTACTGCGCGAGTATCCACGTCGGTCCAGTCAGCCGGGTAACGGCGTTCAACCATGGCCTGCAGTTCTGGGGACAGCTTTTCTTGCGACACTGTGGGAAGCCTCACTTTTAGGTTCGAATGTTCATTGACCCCTCAAGTCTAGAGGTTTTGATTTGTCAGTGACGAGATTTTCATTTGCCCGTGGCGGATTATTGAAACTGTCTGAGAAACTGTAGGCTGGCATGGTTAAGAAGCCACGGCCGCGCGCGGGAACTATTTAACCCGAATAGCCGACTACTACATTGCGGCCTCTTACCCAGGCAGCTGAAATACACCCATGCCAGATACTGGAGGAATAATCCTTGGAGACGATCAAGGCCTATTTTGCGCTGACGAAGCCGAGGATCATTGAGCTCCTCCTTGTTGCCGCAATCCCGGCGATGCTCCAGGCACAGCGTGGAATCGAGTCCGTGACGGATAACTTCTGGCTGATTCTGTCCACCATCTTCGGCGGCTGGATGGGCGCGGCAGCTGCTCATACTTTTAACAACGTTGTCGACTATGAGATCGACCAGAAGATGCAGCGCACGCGTGCAAGGCCGCTGGTACGCGCCAAGATTTCGCGCCGTAACGCAGCCATCTTCGCGTGGATCATGCTGTTTCTTTCCGTCTTCTGGCTGGGCGTACTCGCGCACTCGTGGCTTGCAGCCTTCTTCGTGCTCCTGACGAACTTCTTCTACGTGTTCGTCTATACGAAGTTCCTGAAAATGCGAAACTCCCAGAACATCGTCTGGGGTGGCCTCGCAGGCTGTATGCCGGCAATGGTCGGCTGGGCGGTCATCCGCGACAACGCCCCGGCCGGCGAGCCAGACAAGTGGTGGCAGGCCATCGTCCTGTTCCTCATCATCTTCTTCTGGACCCCGCCGCACACGTGGGCCCTGGCCATGAAGTATAAGGAGGACTACCGCAAGGCAGGCGTGCCGATGCTGCCCGTCGTGGCACCAGAGGTGGAGGTCACCCGCCAGATCGTTTGGTACACCGTTGGCACCGTCATCGTGACTTTCCTCATCATTCCGGCTGCCTCGTGGATTTACCTCGTTGCCGCAGTGGTCTCAGGTGCAGTCTTCCTGTGGATTGCTATAGCTCTGCATAAGGGCGTGAAGAACGGCGCGAAGGTCAAGCCGATGCGCTTGTTTATCTACTCCAACAACTACCTTTCAGTTCTCTTCATCGGCCTGTCTATCGATGCCGTGCTCGGTTGGGAATCCATCGGTAGCATGCTGGGTTGGTCCACCGTCTGGTTCTAAGCTCTCGGAGAGCTTTAAAAGCCATCTAGGGATGTTTAGGAAAGCAGAACGGCGCCGTACGTTAAGTACCGCCGTACGTTAAGTACGGCGCCATAAAGTTTCTGCGCTAGTTGTCCTCGCGCACGCGCAGGACAATCGAGCCGGTGGTCTTGCGGGCGTGCATGTCCCGGTGAGCCTGAGCGGCGTCCTCGAGGGGATAAGAGGCGGTCACGTTGAAGGTGACGTCGCCGTCTGTGACGGCTTGGACGACTGCCTGTGCACGCATCTGGAATTCGCCCTCCTGAGCGGTCCAGGCACCCAGCGAAGGACGTGTCAGGAAGATGGAGCCATGCTTGTTGAGCAACTGTGGGTCCATGGGCGGGACTGGGCCGGATGCGGCGCCAAACAGAGCCACGGTGCCGCGTGGACGGACAACCTCAAGGGACTCGTTGAAGGTGTCTTTGCCGACGCCGTCGTAGACGACGTCGACTCCGCGGCCGCCGTTGAAGCGGCGCACTTGCTCCGCCAGGCCCTCACCGTAGCGGAATACTTGGTCCGCACCAGCTTCGTAGGAGAGCTGTTCCTTTTCATCGGTGGAGACGACCGTGTAGACGGTGGCACCCAGCGCCTTGGCCATCTGGGTCAAGATGAGGCCAACGCCGCCAGCGCCGGCAGTAATCAGGCAGGAGGCGCCCTCGCCGAGCTGGTAGACCCCATTAGCCAGGTAATGAGCCGTCATGCCCTGCAAGAGCATTGACCCCGCAACCTCTGGTGGGAAGTCATCAGGCACGGCAACAATGCGGTCGCGGGATACGCAGACCTGTTCAGCGTAGGAACCAAAAGCATGGTCCCAAGCGACCATGGTTCCCTCGGCGATTTCTCCCTTTGGGTCGTGAACGACTCGGCCTGTGCCTTCAAGTCCAAGCACGAATGGTGTGGCGGCGTTGTAGATTCCTGCGCGGTAGTAGGTATCGATGTAGTTAACGCCGGCAACGATGACGTCGACAAGCACCTGATCCTCAGTGGGAGTGGGGGCCGGGACCTCGACATACTCGAGAACTTCTGGGCCGCCAGTCTGGTTGACCTGAATTGCGTACATATACAAAGGCTATCCCAGCGCGGCCTGTATATGCAGCAAAACCGCCCTCCGAGGGGGTGGCCCGAAGAACGGAATGAAGATGCTAGCGGCTTGCTAACTTTGTCAACGCTGCGCCAACGCTGCTTGACGCGCAGTGTACTTTTCTTCGGCAGCGGGGGAACCTGTCACAAGGTTCTCCGAACCACCAGTACGACGTAATCCATGTGCCCAGAGCAGGGCGGTAAAGGCGGTAACCACCGAAGACATGCCGATGTGGATTGGAACAGTCCAGCGTGGGATGTGCATGTAGAACTGAGCTACGCCGATGCCCCATTGGACCAAGATGCAGGCGATGAGCACCCAGCCCGCCTTCTTGGCCAGCTCGGAGGCGCGGAAGCGGTAGAGCATGAAGACGACGATGAGCGTCAAGGCCAAGTAGGCGTACATGCACATAGCGTGTACGACAGCCATGAATTCAGTGTCGACGTTAAGGCGACCTTCCATGCCTACGCCATCGTCGCCGGAGTGAACTCCGGAGCCGGTAACCATGGTGCCGGTGGTCAATACGACTGCCAGGGCGATGGTTGCCATCGCTGCCATGACGCGGATTGCCTGCGGGAACATACGGGTAGGAGTTCCATCGTCAGGCTCCAGGATGCGGGAGTAGAGCATTGCAGCCAGCCACACCAAGATCATGGACGGCAGGAAGTGCAGCGCCACGGCCCACCAGTTGAGCTTCAGGAACACGGAAATGGCGCCGATGACGGCCTGGACCATAATACCGGCAAGGTTGAGCCAGGCATAGACCTTTAGCTCGGTACGGCGACGAGCCATATGCATGGCGACGATGGCGGCCACGGCTGCGGCGGAAACCACGAAGGTAAGCAGGCGGTTACCAAACTCGATGAGCTGGTGGATCCACGGCGCCGCGCCGGACAGCGGAACCAGCGAACCCGGGTGGCACTCCGGCCAGGTGATACAGCCAAGGCCCGAACCAGTAACGCGGACAATAGCGCCCGATACCGTGATGCCACCCTGGCAGATGAGCAGAATCAGTGCGATGAGGCGCTGCTGCTTAATCGTGGGCGTCGCCTCGCGAAAGAACGTCGTTACTTTATTACCGGAATTCACGTTAAAAAGACTACCGCGCGGGTGCGCTCGGAACGAAACCCTTCACGCTGGAAACCGGGAAAAAGACAAAAGTCACATTTAGCCTTCGAAACGGAACCAACGGACCGCTGCAAACGACGCCGCCCCGGCCCATGCGATAAGGACCAACAGTTCCTGCCAAGGAAACATGTTGTTGAAGGCATCGTTAAGCGCACTTGCCATAGCGACCGTAGGAACGAGCGTAAGAAGCCCATCATTGCCGAGACCCTGGGAATACATGGCCCAACCGACAACACCCATGAGAATGAACCAAATGAGGTTCGCCACCGCGAGGACCATCTCGGAGCTCAGGGTTCCGCCGAGCAGCAAACCTAGTGCAGTAAAGGAAGCCACACCCAGCACGAGGGTAAACAAGGCGAGCACGATCCCCGAGAGGCCAACACGCAGCCCTAGCAGAAAAGCAACACCACCCAGCACGACCACCTGTAGAACCACCATGGAAAAGACCGCGGCAATCTTGCCCGCGATGATTGTCCATGCGGGTACACCGGAGGCGCCGGTTCTCTTCAGCGCCCCGTAGCGGCGGTCAAAGGCAAGAGAAATAGCCTGACCCGTAAATCCCGAACTGGTGGAGGCCACAGCCAAGACCATGGGGAAAACTTCCTTGAGTCCCTGGCCGGTGACGCTCTCCATGCGGGCCGCACCGATAAGGAGCGCGAGCGGAATGACGATGCTGAGCAGCTGTTGCTCGCCGTGGCGAAGCATCAGCTTTGACTCGATAGCTCCCTGTGCCCGGGCCATAGCCCATACGCTGGCGCGCTGCGGATTGGGAGTGAAAGTTCCTGGTTCAAAACGTGACATGGTTCTTAACTCCTCAGCTCGCGGCCGGTGATGTCAAGGAAGACGTCCTCAAGATTGCGGTGTGTGGTGTCGAGGCTGCGCAAGGTCACGGATTGTCGTGCCAACTCTTGCGCTAGGCGGGCGATGACCTCCGGGGTGGCCGGAGTCTCGACGCGGTAGTGCAGTGGGCGGGTGGCATCCGTAGGAAGATCTGCCGCACGCAGCGCTGCGAGGTCAACTTCGGTCGAGGTCTCAAAGCTAATGAGTGGAGACCCCGTGGATTCCATCAGCTCGGCGGTGGTGCCTTGAGCCACCATGTGTCCGTGATCAATGATGACCACTCTGTCGGCAAGCGCCTCCGCTTCATCCATCAGGTGGGTAGTTAGGATAGTGGTCACGCCGTCTGCGCGCAGCGCACGAATGAGATCCCACACAGCTAGCCGCGACTGCGCGTCGAGACCTGCGGTGGGTTCGTCTAGGAAGACCAGCTCCGGCCTGCCAATGATGGCTAGCGCCAAGGAAAGTCGCTGCTGCTGACCGCCGGAGAGACGGCGGTAGGTGTTCTTCTCGAGCCCCTTGAGTCCTAGCTTCTCGATGAGCCAATCCGGGTCGAGGGGGTTGGCACTGTACTTCGCGCTAAGCTGTAGCATCTCGCGGACGCGAATTCCGGAATAAGAGCCACCACCTTGCAGCATGATTCCGATGCGCTCCCGTACGGCATCGGGACTTGTGCTGGGGTCGAGGCCAAGGACACGAATGCTCCCCGACGTCGGCTTCTTAAAGCCCTCGCACATCTCGATAGTCGTGGTCTTACCCGCACCATTGGGGCCCAGCAGACACAGCATTTCTCCACGATTCACATGGAAGCTGAGCCCGTCTACGGCTCTTTTGTCCCCGTAGGTTTTGACTACGTCCGTCAGCTCGAGAGCTGGGGATCCATCGAAAGTTGTATTCACGAAGGACTAGTTTAGGACACTAATTCTTGAGCGACGTAATAGGAGAGTCCACAGCCTCATGACCACGACGTATGCAGCAATTGCGGAAATATAGATGACAGCGATCGTGCCCGGCGGGAGGCCAAGGCCGCGCGGGAGAACGAAGAAGCTCATCCCAGCCGAATAAATCACCACAGTGAGGCGGAAGATGAGCCGGTTAGCCCAAGCCGCAAGCGGCAACACCGCCCAGAGGATGTACCACGGGTGGACCACAGGGAAGAAAACGACTAACACAAGCGTCGAGATTCCCAGACCGCCAATCGGATGGATGCTTCCGCGGTACGTTGCAAGGAGCATGCGGAACATGAATCCGGTGGCGATGAGCACGCCTACCGCGCGGGTAAAGGAGAGGATTGCCTCAGTGTGGTCGCCCAAACCCAAAAGCATCCCTAGGAAGCCGGCGCCGACGCCCACGGCGGTACTAGAGGAAAGCCAAGAGCGAATGCTTGCGGCACCACCTTGGCCCGTGATCCAGCCCAGTCCGATGCCGGATGCAAGTGTGACGATGCCGATGGACAGGATGAGGATGCCGAGTTGGACTGCGGTTGCGCTAGCTATGGCACCCAGGCTGGATTTACCGCGCCGCAGCATCAACACTCGGGCCAGGGCCATGCCCACAAAACCCAAGCCGATAAAGCCCGTCACCTTGACCATGCCTGCGCAAGAAATGAGCAGGCCCGAGGCCAAGAAATAGAACCACACGGGTCTTCCACCCAACTTATCGACCCCGCGCAGGCCCAGTTCCACGCCCACGAGTGCCAGCCCCAACATCACCGACTCGTTATGAATACCGCCCACTAGGTGCAAGGTAGTCAGTGGGTTCAAGATACCCAGCCAAAGCGCTGATTCTGGAGAAACTCGGCAGCGACGTGCCAGCTGCGAGGTCGCCCATCCCGCTGCAATGATGCCCGCCAACGAGAGAATACGATGCGCAATAACACCGAGGATGATCGAGTTATGCGTGAGCAAGCTAACTATGGCCGCGAGGCCCAGTGCCACAGGGCCATAGGGCGAGGGCGAGTTGGCCCAGATGAATGGAACCGAGCGCGCTAGTGGGTCCTCCGATCCCAATAACTGAACGGGGCCTGCTGAATAGGGATCGAGCCCCTGGGCCACGATGGAGCCATTAGCAAGGTAGGAATAAATATCCTGCGTAAACAGGGGAGCGGTGAAAATGAGTGGGATGACCCAACCCGCCCACGTTCGCCAGAGCTGGCTTTGGGTTAGCAAGCGTCGAGGTTTTATGCCACGGGCACCGCGTAGTGGCGTCCCCACGAAAGGTGCGATGAGTACCCATGCGGTCACCATGAGCCCGACACCCAAAAAGACCAATGCTGAGGCCGACTGCAGCATGCGAGACATTAAAGAGCCGAATGGAACGTTGTCATAAGGATTACCCACCACGGGGAGAGCGCCCGCCCCCAGGCCGCCAACCGCGATAAGGATTGCGCCAAGTGTTCCCATCCAACGCAGGACGAAAAAGGCGCGTAGTTGATTAATAGAGGTGCGCGGGCGAACCTCAGGATCGTCGGGGAGCAGGTCATATAGGGCGTCGGAAAGCGAGCCCCTCGTTGCATCATCTGAATCAGCGTGCAGTTGCGCGGAACGAGAACCCGCACTGCCAAAACGCGGGAGGTCCTCGCGGACACCCGTTAGGAAGGCAGTGAGACGCTGTTTCATAAAGAAACACTTTAGCGGGCCTTCTGTTCAAACGGGGGTGAAGGTACGCCACGCCGGGACCAGCGCTGGTGGAAATTGGGAATGAATTAGGGAACACTAGTGTTGTCTAAAAATAGACGTTCGTTTTTAACAAGGAGGTGCAGCACATGGTCACAGATAAAGAGACCCGAACCACCGAGGGCGATACCCGCCGCCAGGTCATGCTTCTCCTCCTCAAGGACGGCCCGGTGACGGCGTCGTACCTCGGCGAGCGCCTAGGTCTTTCGGCCGCCGGAATTCGCCGGCACTTAGACATTCTGGTGGAAGAAGAGCTAACAGAGGTTGTCCATCGCCGGCCCCATTCTGCCGGGCGTGGCCGCCCTGCCAAGCATTTCCGCCTCACCGACCGTGGGCGTGCGCAATTTGGTCATGCTTACGACGCGCTTGCTTCCGATGCCCTGGACGCCCTGCGCGCGGCCGGCGGTGCCGAGGCAGTGCGTAGCTTTGCCAAAGCACGTTTCGAGAAACTTCTGGCAGACGTTAAACCACTTGTGCGGGATGACGAGTCTGTAAAGGAAGTGGCGAAGAAACTCGCTGAGGTTCTTGATGAACATGGTTACGCTGCCACGGTAAATAGTGCGGGCAACGGTGTGCAGATTTGCCAGCACCATTGCCCCGTAGCCTACGTGGCTGCGGAACATCCGGAGTTGTGTGAGGCTGAGCAGGAAGTCTTTTCTGCCCTATTAGGTAAACACGTGCAGCCCTTGGCTTCCATTGCGGATGGCCACGGAATCTGCACCACAAACATCCCCTTGACTCCGGTCAGCCCTGACCGGAAAACAAATCTTTAGACGAAAGGAGCGGGTTATGACTCAGGCACAACCAGCACCAGGCCTCGAGACCAAGATGAGTGATGACGAGATCATCTCTTCCATCGGCGGTTACGAGTACGGCTGGCACGATTCCGACGAAGCGGGTCAGGCAGCTCACCGAGGACTCAGCGAGGACGTTGTCCGCGATATCTCTGAGAAGAAGAACGAGCCGGAGTGGATGCTGGAATCCCGGCTGAAGGCGCTGCGCATCTTTAACAAGAAGCCGGTTCCAACGTGGGGCCCGGATCTCTCCGCTATCGACTTCGACAACATCAAGTACTTCGTCCGTTCCACGGAGAAGCAGGCCCAGACGTGGGATGACCTTCCCGCCGACATTAAGGAAACCTACGACAAGCTCGGCATTCCGGATGCAGAGAAAAAGCGTCTGGTCTCTGGTGTTGCGGCTCAGTACGAGTCTGAGGTGGTCTACCACAAGATCCGTGAAGACCTTGAAGCACAGGGCGTCATCTTCGTCGACACTGACACTGCAGTTAAGGAGTACCCGGAGATCCTCCAGGAGTACTTCGGCACCGTTATTCCGGCAGGCGACAACAAGTTCTCCGCACTGAACAACGCCTGTTGGTCCGGCGGCTCCTTCGTCTACGTCCCGAAGGGCGTTCACGTGGACATCCCGCTCCAGGCTTATTTCCGCATCAACACGGAGAACATGGGTCAGTTCGAGCGCACCCTCATCATCGTTGAGGAAGACGCTTACGTTCACTACATCGAGGGCTGCACCGCTCCGATTTACAACTCGGACTCCCTGCACACCGGCGTTATCGAGATTGTGGTCAAGAAGGGCGGACGTTGCCGTTACACCACCATCCAGAACTGGTCCACCAACGTCTACAACCTAGTTACCCAGCGTGCCAAGGTCGAAGAGGGCGGCACCATGGAATGGGTCGATGGCAACATCGGTTCCAAGGTCACCATGAAGTACCCGTCCTGCTGGCTGACTGGTGAGCACGCTAAAGGCGAGGTCCTCTCCCTGGCTTTCGCTGGCGAGGGTCAGGTCCAGGACACCGGTTCCAAGATGGTTCACATGGCACCGCGTACTTCCTCCAACATCGTGTCGAAGTCCGTTGCCCGCAACGGTGGCCGCGCTGCCTATCGTGGCTTGGTGCAGGTCAACGCGAACGCCTCCAACTCCACCGCGAACGTCGAGTGCGACGCACTGCTCGTGGACAACAACTCGCGTTCGGATACCTACCCGTATAACGACATCCGCAACGATCACGTGACCCTCGGCCACGAGGCAACTGTCTCCCAGGTCTCTGAGGAGCAGCTGTTCTACCTCATGTCCCGCGGCATTGCGGAAGAGGAGGCAATGGCGATGATCGTGCGCGGCTTCGTGGAGCCAATCGCGAAGGAGCTCCCGATGGAGTACGCCCTCGAGCTCAACCGCCTTATTGAACTACAGATGGAAGGATCGGTGGGCTAAGTGGTTGCCTCCAACGAATTCAATCCGGCTGACGTCACGAAGGGTGACCAGTTCACCTCGTTTAACGTCGATGACTTCCCGGTTCCACACGGCCGCGACGAGGTCTGGCGCTTCATCGCGCTGCGCCACCTGCGCGGTCTGCACAACGGCGAGTTCGCACCGGCCGTTGCACAGAAGATTTCCGTAACCACCCCAGCAGGCGTGTCGACTGAGACTGTTGCTCCCGATGACGCCCGCTTGGGCACCGCTGGCGCTCCTGCCGATCGCGTTGCCGCGCAGGCATGGACATCCATGCCGGAGGCACAGATCGTGACCATCGATGCGGATGCACAGGTCAACGACCCCGTCGAGATCACCATCACCGGTGCAGGCGAGGGAGTCACCTCCTTTGGTGCTACTTCCATTCAGGTTGGCCACCACGCAGAGGCCACCGTCGTGCTCAAGTACGTCGGTTCCGGCACCCATGCTGACAACGTTGAATTCCTGCTTGGCGACGGCGCCAACGTCACCGTTGTTGTCGACGCTGATTGGGAAGACAACGCGGTACACCTGGGCCACCAGGTCGCCTCCATGGGTCGAGATTCTGTTCTGCGCCATAACACCGCCATCTTCGGCGGCGAGATCGTGCGCATCGTTCCACGCGTTGCCTTCACAGCTCCTGGCGGCGACGCTGAGATGCTCGGTGTCTACTTCGCAGATGCTGGACAGTACTTTGAGAACCGTCTGCTGGTGGACCACTCCGTGCCGAACTGCCGTTCCCGTGTGTTCTACAAGGGTGCCCTGCAGGGCACCAACCAGGCTGACGGCACCGTCGAATCTGGACGCAAAGAAGCCCGTACCTGCTGGGTCGGTGACGTTCTGATCCGCCAGGATGCAAACAACACCGATACCTACGAGACCAACAACAATCTCATCCTTACTGAAGGCGCACGCGCCGATGCGATCCCGAACCTGGAGATCCAGACCGGTGAGATCGTGGGTGCAGGCCACGCCGCAACCGTAGGCCGCTTCGATGATCTTGAGGTCTTCTACCTCATGTCCCGCGGTATTCCGGCTGCCGAGGCACGCCGACTCATCATCCGCGGCTTCTTCTCCGAGGTCATTTCCCGTATTCCGGTTGAGTCCTTGCGCGAGGATCTGGAAACCCGCGTCATTGACGAGCTCGAAAAAATCAACGCTTAACAATCCCCGAAAGCAGGTATAACTCAATGTCTACCCTGGAAATTAAGAACCTCCACGCGCAGGTCCTCCCGAACGACGAGAACGGCGAGCCTAAGGAAATCCTCAAGGGCGTTAACCTCACCATCAACTCCGGCGAGACCCACGCTGTCATGGGCCCTAACGGCTCCGGTAAGTCCACCTTGTCCTACGTCATCGCCGGCCATCCGAAGTACGAAGTAACCGAGGGCGAGATCCTGCTCGACGGCGAAAACATCCTCGAGATGGAAGTTGACGAGCGCGCTCGCGCTGGCCTCTTCCTGGCTATGCAGTACCCAACCGAGGTCCCGGGCGTCAAGATGGCTCAGTTCATGCGCTCCGCTGTCACCGCTGTCCGCGGTGAGGCTCCGAAGCTGCGCGAGTGGAACAAGGAACTAACCGAGGCTCGCGAGAAGCTCTCCATCGATAAGTCCTTCGCACACCGAGCTGTTAACGAGGGCTTCTCCGGTGGTGAGAAGAAGCGCCACGAGGTTATGCAGCTGGATCTGCTGAAGCCTAAGTTCGCCATCATGGATGAAACCGATTCCGGCCTCGACGTCGACGCTCTGCGCGTTGTTTCTGAGGGCATCAACCGCTTCCAGGAGGAAACCAACGGCGGCATCCTGATGATCACCCACTACAAGCGCATTCTCAACTACGTCAAGCCTGACTTTGTGCACGTCTTTGCCAACGGCCAGGTCATCAAGACCGGCGGCGCAGAGCTCGCTGACCAGCTCGAAGAGTCCGGCTACGATCAGTTTGTTAAGTAAGAAGGCTAATGTCTAACTTCGATGTAACTGCCATTAGGAAGCAGTTCCCGATTCTCGAGCGCACCGTGCGCGGCGATAAGCCGCTGGTGTACCTCGACTCGGGAGCTACCTCCCAAAGGCCACTGCCAGTTTGGAAAGCGGAGGAGGAGTTCGTGCTTGGCACGAATGCTCCAGTCCACCGTGGTTCCTACCAGCTGGCCGAAGAGGCCGACGATGCTTACGAGTCTGCTCGCCAGGCCATCGCTGCCTTCGTTGGCGCCGACCGTGACGAGATTGCGTTCACCAAGAACGCAACGGAGGCCCTCAATGAGGTTGCCTACACGCTGTCGGATGAGCGTGCAGGTGATCTCTATGTAGGGGAGGGCGACACCGTCGTCGTCACCGAGCTCGAGCACCACGCGAACCTCGTCCCATGGCAGGAACTGTGCCAGCGCACCGGCGCCACGCTGAAGTGGTACTCGATGACCGAAGACGGCCGCATCGACCTCGATTCCCTCGAGCTTGATGAGAGCGTCAAGGTCGTCGCGTTCACGCACCAGTCCAATGTCACGGGTGCAATCGCTGACGTCGAAGAACTGGTTCGCCGCGCTCGTGCCGTAAACGCTCTCGTCGTCTTGGATGCCTGCCAGTCAGTTCCGCACATGGCCGTGGACTTCCACGCGCTCGACGTGGACTTCGCTGCCTTCTCGGGACACAAGATGTGCGGCCCGAATGGTGTCGGCGTGCTCTACGGAAAGGCAGAGCTGTTGGAAAAGCTCCCGCCATTCCTGACCGGCGGCTCCATGATCGAAGTCGTCCGAATGGAAAAGAGCACCTTTGCAGCCCCGCCTACTCGCTTTGAGGCGGGTACGCAGATGACCAGCCAGGTCGTGGGCCTTGGCGCAGCCGTCAAGTTCCTGAGCGAAGTGGGCATGGAAAACATCCACGCCCACGAGCAGAAGCTCACTGCTCGCGCACTGGAAGGCTTAAAGCAGATCCCTGGTCTGCGCATCGTTGGTCCAACCACCACCGAGCAACGCGGTGGTGCCATCTCCTTCGTGGTTGACGGTATCCACCCGCATGACCTGGGTCAGGTGCTCGATTCGCACGGTGTTTCCATCCGTACTGGCCACCACTGCGCGTGGCCGCTGCATCGTGCGGGCAACATCAACTCGACTGCCCGCGCTAGCTTCTACCTCTACAACACTGAGGAAGAAGTGGACAAGCTCATCGAAGCCGTCAAGGCTGCACGCGAATTCTTTGGAGTGGAGTAAATGAATCTAGATTCCATGTACCAGGATGTCATCCTGGACCACTATAAGAACCCGAAGTTCGCTGGCCTGCGCGAGGGCCAGTCTGAGGTCCACCACGTCAATCCGTCCTGCGGGGACGAGATCACCTTGCGCGTAAAGCTTTCCGCAGATGGCAAGACCGTTGAGGATGTCTCTTATGAGGCAGAGGGCTGCTCCATTTCGCAGGCCTCGACTTCTGTAATGGCTGAGGAAATCATTGGCAAATCTTTGTCTGAGGCCAAAGAAAAGCTCGAAGAGTTCGAGAGGATGGTGACCTCCCGTGGCGAAGTCGAAGGCGATGATGAAATCATCGGCGACGGTGTTGCTTTCGGCGGCGTCGCAAAGTTCCCCGCCCGCGTTAAATGCGCTCTCCTCGGATGGAAGGCCTTCCAGGCCGCATCCGTGGAAGCGCTCAATGAACTGGAGAAATAAATGTCTGACCCAGTAGATCCATACCAGGACGCCAACGCCAACTTCGATGGCGGCGGCGACCGTCCGCCCCAAACCGAGGCACAGATTGCCAAGGTCTTCGACATCACCGAGTACATGCGTGACGTCATTGACCCGGAGCTCGGTATCAACGTGGTTGATCTGGGCCTGGTCTATGACGTCTGGCTCGAGGACGTCGACGGCAAGGAGACAGCGATGATCAACATGACGCTGACCTCGCCGGCCTGCCCGCTTACCGATGTCATTGGTGAGCAGGTTGAAGACGCAGTGGTGGGCAACAAGCTTGCCGACGCCGTCCAGATCAACTGGGTCTGGATGCCGCCATGGGGTCCGAATATGATTACCGAGGAAGGCCGAGAGATGCTGCAGGCTTTGGGCTTTGCAGTCTAAGCGAGTAATTTAAACTTCCACATCCTGATATGTCCCGCTGCCGAATGGCCGCGGGACTCTTCTTGTTTTCTGGTTTTGGCTCAGCTATGACCTGTTAGCGCCGGTTGATAGACTGATTCCTCGTGATTGTGACCAATGATTTCGAGGTGCGCGTGGGCGCACGTACGCTTCTCGACGCTCCCGGCCAGCACCTGCGAGTGCAGCCGGGCGACCGCATCGGGCTGGTCGGACGCAACGGTGCCGGCAAGACCACCACGATGCGCATCCTGGCAGGGGAGACCGAGCCCTATGGCGGCTCTGTCACGCGTTCCGGCCCCATTGGTTACCTGCCACAGGACTCCCGCGAAGGCAATATCGAGATCACCGCTCGTGAGCGCGTTCTCTCCGCCCGCGGTTTGGACGAGATCAAGCGCCGTATGGCAAAGCAGCAGGAGCTGATGGAGACTGCCACGGATGAGAAGTTCCGCGACAAAGCCATCCGCAAGTATTCCCGCCTGGAGGAGGAGTACCACGCTCTTGGCGGATACGAAGCCGACGCCGAGTGTGCGCAGATTTGCGACAACTTAGGATTGCCGCAGCGCATCCTTGACCAGCAGTTGAAGACTCTCTCCGGCGGTCAGCGCCGCCGCGTGGAGCTCGCACAGATCCTCTTCGCAGCGTCGGCTGGCTCGGGCAAATCCCAGACCACCTTGCTGTTGGATGAGCCGACTAACCACTTGGATGCTGACTCCATTACGTGGCTGCGCGGCTTCTTGTCCAAGCACGAGGGCGGCCTCATCATGATCTCCCACGATGTGGACCTCCTTGAGGCTGTGTGCAACAAGATCTGGTTCCTTGATGCGGTGCGCGCCGAGGCCGACATTTACAACATGGGATTCAAGAAGTACCTGGATGCGCGCGCTACCGACGAAGCTCGCCGCCGACGTGAGCGCGCCAATGCGGAGAAGAAGGCTTCGGCCCTGCAGAAGCAGGCTGCCAAACTCGGCGCGAAGGCCACCAAGGCGGCCGCTGCCAAGCAGATGCTTGCCCGCGCGGACCGCATGATGAACCAACTGGACGAAGTGCGCGTGGCCGACAAGGTCGCGCACATTAAGTTCCCTGAGCCCGCGCCGTGCGGCAAGACCCCGCTGAACGCTAAGGGTCTTACCAAGATGTACGGTTCCTTGGAAGTCTTTGCCGGCGTCGATCTCGCCATCGACAAGGGCTCCCGCGTGGTTGTTCTCGGTTACAACGGCGCTGGTAAGACCACGTTGCTGAAGCTGCTTGCGGGAGTAGAACGCACCGACGGTGAGGGCGGCATTGTTTCCGGCCATGGTCTGCGTATCGGCTACTTCGCGCAAGAGCACGACAACATCGACGCGAAAAAGACCGTGTGGGAGAACACCATTGAAGCTTGCCCGGACGCAGGCCAACAGGATCTCCGCGGCCTCCTCGGTGCCTTTATGTTCTCCGGCGACAAGCTGGAGCAACCCGCCGGTACCTTATCCGGTGGTGAGAAGACCCGCCTTTCGCTGGCAACCCTGGTGTCCTCGCGCGCAAACGTCTTGCTGCTGGATGAGCCGACCAACAACCTGGACCCGCAGTCTCGTGAGCAGGTGCTCGACGCACTTTCCACCTACACCGGCGCCGTCGTGTTGGTTACACACGACCCCGGTGCGGTCAAGGCGCTGAAGCCCGAGCGCGTCATCATCATGCCTGATGGCGATGAGGATCTATGGAACGACGAATACATGGAGATTGTTGAGCTGGCCTAAACATTGCAGTGTCGGACCAGATTGTGTTCATGGACGCAGGACGTATCGTAGAGACCGGCGAGCCCAATGCGTTCTTTAACAACCCGCAGACGGAGCGCGCCCAGAAATTCCTCGATAACCTCGTCTTTTAGGAGTCTTTAGCCGATGACCACGCCCCGCATCCTGCTTGATTGCGATCCCGGAATTGATGACGCCCTTGCCCTCATTTATCTCGCGGCGCTTCACCACGTTGGCGAGATTGAACTCGTTGGTGTCACCACGACGGCCGGCAACATCGACGTCGACACCACTGCTCGCAACGCGGCGTTCATTCTCAGCGAATGCGGGCTAGGGGAGATTCCCGTGGCACCCGGCCACCCAGTTCCCTTGAAGGTTCCACTGGTAACGACCCCGGAAACCCATGGCCCAGCTGGCCTGGGCTACGTCACTGCCCCAGACTGGCACTCCGATTACAACTGGCGGGACCTGTGGGACAACTCTGTTGAACAGGGCGTGCAGCTCATCGTCACCGGTCCGCTCACCAATGCAGCGCTAGCCGGGGTGAGCAAGTTCAGCCAGATGACGGTGATGGGCGGCGCAGTAAACTACCGCGGCAACACCACGCCCACAGCGGAGTGGAACTTCTGGGTAGACCCGCATGCCGCAAAGCAGGTCTTTGCCGCCTTGCGCGAAAGCGACAGCCAAGCGACGCTGTGCTCACTGGAAGTGACCGAGCAGTTTCTCATCGCGCCGCCGCGCTTGGAGCGACTCATCGCGGAGCTTGGCGAGCATCCGGTGGCCCGCCACCTTCCAGAGATCCTGCGCTTCTATTTCGAGTTCCATCAAGAGCAAGGGGAAGGCTACCAGGCTCAAATCCATGACCTGCTCACCTGCATGATCGCGCTCGGCAAGGTGGATTACCTTAAGCACGCCACCACCGTGGACGTGGAGGCTGAGTCGCAGTTGCTGCGCGGAACATCCGTAGCGGACCTACGGGGACATTGGGATGCACAGGCCAACGCACACGTGGTGACCGCCGTAGATATCGTAGGCGCGCACGCAGAGCTCACCCGTGCGGCCGGGATTTTGGCTCGTCGCGTTTAGTGCGCTTATTATTGATGGGCTGCCCGAGGTGACATAGGGCAGAATTTTGCCAACACTTTGTACATCTACTACTTCCCAAAGTGAAAGTTTCATGTCACAGATCTCTTTAACGCCAGCCCGCAAAGGCCTGGTAATCGCCGGTGCGCTCATCGTCGTAGCCACCTGGATCTATCTCGTTTTGGTCCGTCCGACTTCCTGGGAGTCCGTCGCGGGCTCCACTGAAGCACTCATCACCTTGGTCGGCTACTTGCTCGGTGCCACCTTGCTGCTTGCAGGCGCGCTGCCAGCGCTTCCCGCCCGAACCATCGCAATCATCCCTGTCGCGTTGGTCCTCAACATCGTCGTCGGCGAGATCATCGGTTCCATTGGTGTACCGCTCTACATCGACTCCGTGGGTACCATCCTCGTCGCCGCCATTGCCGGCCCTATCGCTGGCCTGGCCACGGGTACTTTATCCTCCGTGGTGTGGGGTCTTCTCAACCCGGCAGCCCTGCCATTTGCGGCTGTATCGGCTGCGACTGGTTTCCTTGCGGGTTGGGCGATCAACAAGGGTGCCTTCAAGAAGTGGTGGTCCGTCATTTTTTCCGGCGCCATCATCGGAATCATCTCCGGCATGCTGGCCGCGCCCGTCGCAGCATTCGTTTACGGCGGCACCGCTGGCCTGGGAACGGGCGCCGTGGTCTCGCTCTTCCGCGAGCTCGGTAACTCGCTTATCGCTTCGGTGACCCTGCAGTCCTTCATCTCCGATCCGCTCGATAAGGCCATCGTCTTCCTCATCGTGTGGGCAGCAATCAAGGCACTGCCGAAGCGCACCCTCGAAAGCCTGCGCCCGCGTTAATGATTCACCCAGCCACTGTTTTTAGCGCCGCAGCCTCCACCTGGTTTCTCATCGTGGCCGTCAACTCACCCCTGCTCAATGCGGCTGTGCTCATCATGTGGCTCATACTTGGCACCATCGCATCACGCTCGATAGCGGTGGTCGCCACCACCACGGTGCTTGCCCTTCCCGCCGCGGCATCGATGGTGCTCATTCACGCGCCCTACGGCACTGACCGTATATTCCCATTGCTCACCAGTGATGGCCTGCTTCTTTCAGGCCAACTTTCCCTACGTTTCGCCGCCTTGATGGGCTGTATCGTGGCGGCTGCCGCCATGGTTAAGGTCAGCGACGTCGCCAAGTGGCTCCAAGCCTCCCGCCTCGGCCACAAAGCTGCCTACGTGGTGGGTGCCTCCCTTCAATCCCTGCCCGAGGGTGCGCGCGCCATCGCCGCGGTACGCGAAGCCAACCGCCTCAGCGGCGTGAAGGTTTCCATACGCAACGTTGCCTCCCGCGTCATCATCCCGGTCATCGCACGACTGCTCACTCAGGGTGCGCAGCGGGGCCAGGCCTTAACTGCGATCGGATTCGACAGACCAGGCCGGCGCACAGTTTTGGTCCCCGTTCCAGACAGCCTGGCTCAGCGCATCGTCCGGTGGGCACTGCCCATCATCAGTGTTCTTGGAGTATTGCTATGGATCTAGTTCCAGGAACAAGCAAGACCATCCGCGTGGGCTTTAGCGAAAACGCCGACGACGTTGCGCATCAACTCGCAGAGATTTTGGATGTTGACACGGTAATCGGCGCCGATGCGGCAGCACACGTCTCTCTCCTGCGCGAGACAGTCAGGGAAGAACTAGCGCTTGCGTTGGAACACCTTGGGATGGATCCGCAGGACATGGAATCCAGGGTAGAGCAGGCGCTATGCGACGTCGCCCTCGACGGCACGCGCAAACCCTCCGGCCTGTCTGGTGGTCAAACACGCCGGCTTGCGCTCGCGCAGGTCGCGATAGCTGAGCCACCCGTGCTCATCGTGGTCGAGCCGTGGGCAGGCCTCGATCCCGATTCACGCGAGCGCATCGCCAGCTATCTCGGAACGCTGAAGGAAACCGCGGTCATCCTCGTTGAACATGACACCAGCGCAGACGGCATTCTAGACCTTGCCCGCGTGGCTCCGACTTCGGAAAGCGTCACTATATCCCAGTTGCGCGCCAAGCGCGGTGCGAAACCCAGGCGCTGGTGGCACCTCAAAGCTCCGGAATCCAGCACTTTTGAGGTTGGCCCGGTGGACTTGAAGCTGCGGCCTGGAGGAGTGCTGTGGCTGCGTGGCGGAAACGGTTCAGGCAAGACCACGTTGCTGCGCGCAGCCGCTGGCCTCGACAGCGATGAACCCGCCCATCCCAGCATCGCGATGGCGCTGCAATCGCCCATGGACCAGGTGCTCGAATCCACCATTGGGGCGTGGGTGCAGGAGCCAGATCTCATACCTGGCCTACCTCTAGAAGAGCATCCTTTGGACGTCTCGGCTTCGCAATTGCGGGTCGCGCAGGTCGCGCACGCGGTGGCACTGCGCCGCAGTATTCTCATTCTTGATGAGCCGGACACGCTTCTCGACGCCCGTGGCAGAGTGATGGTCCATCGTCTCATTCACAACGCGCTTTCCGCATCGGCGTCAATAGTATTGACCTGCCACGATCCCGCGTTTGTGGCCGAGGTCGCCTCCTACGCAACGGTAGACGAAATGAATCTAGCGAACTGACGCGGCGCCCGAAACCTCATGGATGAGAATCCGTGGAGCACGGGCAATGGTGAAGGGTGAAACCTTCACCATTACTCACTCGCTTCTAATTGCGGAAGCCATGGACCGGTGCGGGGATGAAGCCGCCGCGATTGACAAACGTGGAGTTGCCCACGGTGTTGACCGGGATTACCGGAGCGTATCCGAGCAGGCCACCGAAGTTGACTTCGTCGCCAATCTTGGCCCCTGGGACTGGAATAACGCGGACCGCGGTGGTCTTATGGTTCATCACACCGATGGCGGCTTCATCAGCAATCATGCCGGCAATCGTTGCCGCAGAGGTATCGCCAGGAAGCGCAATCATGTCGAAGCCGACTGAGCAGATTGCGGTCATGGCTTCCAGCTTGTCCATGGAAATGGCACCGGAACGCACTGCGTCGATCATGCCCTTGTCCTCAGAGACAGGGATGAAGGAACCCGAAAGGCCGCCGACGCGGGAGCATGCCATCATGCCGCCCTTCTTCACGGCGTCGTTAAGCAGTGCCAATGCGGCTGTCGTGCCATGAGTACCGACCTGGTCAAGGCCCATGTGCTCCAGGATGTGTGCCACGGAATCGCCGAGCTCGGCGGTTGGTGCCAGGGAAAGGTCAATGATGCCGAAGGGAACGCCAAGGCGCTCGGAGGCCATGTTGCCCACGAGCTGACCTGCACGCGTGATCTTAAACGCGGCCTTCTTGACCTCCTCGGCAACCTGATCCAGGGTGGCACCCTCGAGGTTGCCCAACGCACGGTCAACTACGCCGGGGCCGGAAACGCCCACGGAAACCACGCAATCCGGTTCCTCGATGCCGTGGAAGGCACCCGCCATGAACGGGTTGTCGCCCACGGAGTTTGCAAAGACCACCAGCTTGGCACAGGCGATCGCCGACTGATACTTGGTCAGCTCTGCGGCCTCCTTGATGACCTCGCCCATGCGCTTGGCGGCATTCATGTTGATGCCCGCGCGTGAGGACGCGATATTTACGGAGGAGCACACGAGCTCCGTGGTGGACAGGGCCTCAGGGATCGAATTAATGAGCTTCTTTTCCGCGGTGGTAGCGCCCTTTTCCACGAGAGCAGAATAACCACCGACGAAGTTAACGCCGGTCTCAGCCGCGGCGCGATCGAGTGCCTTGGCCACCTCAACGGGGTTTCCTTCGACGCCTGCGACGATGAGCGATACCGGCGTGACGGAGATGCGCTTATTAACGATCGGAATGCCGAGCTCCGCCTCGATGCCCTCGCACACCTCAACCAGGTGCTTTGCGCGTTCAGTCACCAGGTCATATACCGCCTGGGCAGTCGCATCCATGGATGAACGCGTACATCCCAGCAAGGAGATACCCATTGTCACCGTGCGGATGTCGAGACGGTACTTGTCGATCATCTCGATCGTGTCGAGAATACTTACGGTATTAAAACGATTGAGCATATTTAGATCTCATTCATCGCTGTAAACAGCGCCTCAGACTGTACGCGGATGGACTGGTTAATGTCTTCGCCCACCTTATTCATGCGCTCTTGAATCTGTTGGATCGATACCTCAGATTCATCAAATTCCACGCGCAGAATCATGGTGAAAAAACCGGACATGAGTGTCTGCGAAACGTCGACAATATTCACCCCGAGCTCAGCGAGGTTAGTAGTTACAGAAGCAATAATTCCGGTGCTATCAGCGCCGGTCACAGTCATGATGGCAATCATGGAGTTGATTCTAGTGCTTCTCACCTCTTAATTGTCTGACGGCCAATAAACGGGGCCAAGCTCACAGTTAGCGTAGGGTGGGGCGTCATGACCACAGTTAAGAAAGTTTTGTACATCGGCGGACACGGCAAGATCGGTCTGCTCTCCGCACCTCTTATTTCTGAGAAGGGTTACGAGATTCACTCACTGGTCCGCAACCCCGACCAAGCCCCAGAGATCGAGAAACTCGGCGCCACCCCAGTCATCAAGGACATCACTGAGCTCAGCGTTGACGAGTGGGCAGATTTGCTCACGCTTTACGACGTCGTGGTTTGGGGCGCCGGAAACGGCGGCCGCGGGGGAGCAGAGCTCACAACTGCTGTGGATCGCGATGGCGCGCTTGCCACGATCGACGCACTCGAGCAGCTCAAAGCAGCTGGCAAGCCCACCCCGAAGTACGTGATGATCTCCTATGTTGGCGCGACCCACAATACTGCTAACCCTGACGACACATCCTGGTACGCCTACGTCGAGGCCAAGAAGGCAGTGGACAATCGCCTCAATGCCTCACAGCTCGACTACCTCATCCTTGGCCCTTCCGCCTTGAGTGATGAACCCGCAGAAGGCATCGAGGTTCTCGAGTCGCCGTCCACGGAAAAGGAGACCAGCCGCGAGCTCGTGGCACAGGTTGTGGCCGAGATCGTGGGACGCGATGAGTTCCCGAACACCCCGTTGGAGTTCTACAACGGCACCAACCCGGTCTCTAGCATCTAGGTTCAGCTTGGTGTAGAAGCTTGCTTTCTCGGACGGCTGCCGCGGATAGATTGCTCGACCAAGGCCAGAACCGCCTCTAGGTTCGCGGTATCACCTAGTGCAAGACGGTTGATGAAACCATCCATGAAGGTCTCCAAATAAAGCACCAACGTGTCAATGGAGACGTCGTCACGCATGCGCCCTTGCTCGGCGTTGCTCTCCAAACGTGCACGCACCGCCCGATCCAAGACTTCCTGCTGGTCGCGCCAACGCATGGCAAAGGAGGGATCGGTGCGGAGCATGGAAGTCACCTCGAGGCGAGTGGCCAGCCAATCATGGCGCTCTGGGTGGCGAAGCATTTCGCTCATCACCTCAACCAGACCGTTGTTTGCAACGACTTCAGCCTGGCGAGCGGCGTCTTCCTGGGCCAGTGCCAAAAATAGGGACTCTTTGTCACCGAAGTGGTGGAAAATCGCACCACGCGACTTTCCCGTAGCTTCTTCGAGAAGGCGCACGGTTGCGCCCTCATAGCCATGCTCGGCAAAACACTTTCGGGCACCTACCAAGATTTCGTGACGACGTCGGTTGAGCTCAGAATCGCTCACGATAGGCATGGAAGTCTCCTCAAAAGTGCAATAAGAATAATCAAAATAAGATAAAGGAGGGCCGCACGGCGAAAGCCGGCGGCCCATAAGCGGAGGCGGCTGCCTTCTACCAAATACTTGCTAGCAGGAAGCCATCCTCCGAGAGGCAGTCCGATTAGGACTTGACCATCTGGCGCAGAACGTACTGCAGAATGCCGCCGTGGCGGTAGTAGTCAGCCTCACCTGGGGTGTCGATGCGGACCTTAGCGTCGAACTCGACGGTCTCGCCGGACTCCTTGGTTGCGGTGACGTGAACGGTCTTCGGGATACCGCCCTCGTTGAGAGCTGCGATGCCCTCGATGTCGAAGGACTCGGTGCCGTCCAGGCCCAGGGACTCGTGGGACTCGCCCTCTGGGAACTGCAGCGGAATGACGCCCATGCCGATGAGGTTCGAGCGGTGAATACGCTCGAAGGACTCGGTGATGACAGCCTTCACGCCGAGCAGGTTGGTGCCCTTGGCAGCCCAGTCACGGGAAGAACCGGTGCCGTACTCCTTACCTGCAATAACAACCAGCGGGATGCCAGCTGCCTTGTAGTTCTGGCAAGCATCGAAGATGAATGCCTGAGGAGCGCCTTCCTGGGTGAAGTCGCGGGTGTAGCCACCTGCAACGTCAACCAGCTGGTTCTGCAGACGAATGTTGGCGAAGGTACCACGCATCATGACCTCGTGGTTACCACGACGGGAACCGAGGGAGTTGTAGTCCTGACGCTCAACGCCGTTCTCATCCAGGTACTGAGCAGCTGGGGTGCCTGGCTTAATGGAAGAGGCAGGGGAGATGTGGTCGGTGGTGACGGAGTCGCCCAGCTTGGCAAGAACGCGAGCGCCCTTGATGTCCTCGACTGGGTTTGGCTCTGCTGGCATACCGTCGAAGTACGGTGCCTTGCGGATGTAGGTGGAGTCCTCGTTCCACTCGAAGGTTTCGCCCTCCGGAACATCGAGGGAGCGCCATGCGTCGTCGCCCTTGAAGACGTCAGCGTAGTCAGCCTCGTAGAGCTCACGGGAGATAGCCTTCTGGATAGTGTCCTCGATCTCCTCGGCGGAAGGCCAGATGTCCTTGAGGAAGACATCGTTGCCGTCCTGATCCTGGCCAAGAGCCTGGGTCTCGAAGTCGAAGTCCATGGTGCCAGCAATAGCGTAAGCGATAACCATGATTGGGGAAGCCAAGTAGTTCATCTTGACGTCCGGGGAGATACGACCCTCGAAGTTACGGTTACCGGAAAGAACCGCGGTAGCAGCAAGGTCGTGCTCGTTGATAGCTGCAGAGATCTCCTCTGGCAGCGGGCCAGAGTTACCGATGCAGGAGGTGCAACCGAAGCCGGAGAGGTAGAAGCCCAGAGCCTCAAGGTCCTTCCACAGGTCTGCACGCTGGAAGTAGCCATCAACAACCTGGGAACCAGGTGCGCAAATGGTCTTAACCCATGGCTTGGAGGTTAGGCCCTTTTCGGCAGCCTTACGGGCGATGAGGCCAGCGCCGACCATGACGGAGGGGTTAGAGGTGTTGGTGCAAGAGGTAATGGAAGCGATAGCAACCATACCGTGGTCCAGGGTGTACTCGCCGCCCTTCGGGGAGGTGACGGTAACCGGGTTGGACTGACGGCCGGAGCCGCCCTTAGCTGCGGACTCGCCGTGGCCTTCGCGGGAGTTGTTCAGGCCACCGGTGACGTCGACGAAGGACTCGTCAGCGTCGCCTTCAGCGGTCATGCGCTTTGCCTCAATGGAAGACTCGTCAACGACGACGTCGCCAGTTGCGTAGGTAGGCAGATCCTTACGGAACTGCTCCTTAGCCTCGGAGAGCAGGATGCGATCCTGTGGGCGCTTCGGACCAGCGATGGAAGGAACAACGGTGGACAGATCGAGCTCGAGGTACTCGGAGTACTCTGCCTCTGGAGCATCCTGCTCGAGCCACATGCCCTGAGCCTTTGCGTAAGCCTCGACGCGCTCGATCTGCTCGATTGGGCGACCGGTGAGCTCGAGGTACTTGATGGTCTCTTCGTCGATCGGGAAGATCGCAGCGGTAGAACCGAACTCTGGGGACATGTTGCCGATGGTGGCGCGGTTTGCCAGAGGAATGGACTTAACACCGTTGCCATAGAACTCGACGAACTTCTGAACTACGCCGTGCTCGCGGAGCATCTCGGTGATGGTCAGAACGACGTCGGTTGCAGTAACGCCTACCGGGATCTCGCCGGTCAGCTTGAAGCCAACAACGCGCGGGATGAGCATGGAAACCGGCTGGCCGAGCATTGCTGCCTCAGCCTCGATGCCGCCAACGCCCCAACCGAGGATGCCGAGGCCGTTCTCCATGGTGGTGTGGGAGTCGGTACCGATACAGGTATCTGGGTAGGCAACGCCCTCGTTATCGAAGACAACGCGGGAGAGGTACTCGATGTTGACCTGGTGGACAATACCGGTTCCTGGAGGAACTACGCGGAAGTTGGAGAAGTTCTCAGCACCCCAACGCAGGAACTGGTAACGCTCCTGATTGCGCTCGTACTCGATTTCAACGTTCTTCTCGAGAGCCTCAGGGGAGCCGAAAGCCTCAACGATGACGGAGTGGTCAATAACCATCTCAGCCGGGTTGAGCGGGTTAACCTGCTCTGGCTTGCCGCCGAGTGCGGAAACTGCCTCACGCATGGTGGCGAGGTCGACCACACACGGAACGCCGGTGAAGTCCTGCATCAGGACGCGGGCCGGGGTGAACTGAATCTCAGTGTCCGGCTCAGCGGACGGATCCCAGTTAGCGAGTGCGTTGATGTGGTCCTTGGTTACATTCTTGCCATCCTCGTAGCGCAGCTGGTTCTCAGCAAGCACCTTAAGGGAGTACGGCAGCTTCTCCAGGCCTGGAACCGCGTTGATGTCGAAGTAGTCGTAGGACTTACCGTTGACATCAAGGGTCTTCTTGGCGCCGAAGGAGTTCAGGCTTTCAGTCACAGGGAGCTCCATTCCTTGTTGATAGAACAAATTGTTCCTTGCTTCTAGCCCTACCCGAACTGGAGCGCTTTAGCCCGCACCCTATACATCTATATATAAGGAACGAAACAAGCGCTGAATTTCAGGCACTAGAAGCGAGAAGAACGCGAAGGTTCAGAAACCAGTCTAATGGTTCAAACCGACGACCGTGTTAACTATAACAGTACGAGCGTTCTGTTTCATCATTTTAGGGGGACCGGCGCGTCACCCACCGAAATTTGGGCGCCGAGCGATAGTTTCAGTAACAACAATCAAGCCACCGTGGGCGGCAGACCCAAGTAGCTCACAGCAGGCCCACTGGAGAATTCAGGAAAACGATCGACATAGGGGAGGGCAATCGCAATGATCCCAGAAGACGTCGACTTAGCAAACCTTTCCGACCAACTCAGTCAGGACGGCGTAGCTTTTAGCAATCCCCACATCGCCAATGATCTAGAAATCCAGGAAGAGATCATTAAATCCCTCCATCCAGATCACGGCATCGCCGTAGTGGACAGTTTTTCGGCTAGTGCGGCTGATGCACGCGACATTGCACAAGATCTCCAGTCGGCGACTGGGCTCGATACTGTCATCGTTCAGACGCCGACTCACATCTCGGCCGTAAGCGATTCACTGACTCGGGCAAGTATCGAAGCCGCCGAGCGAGCCATACCGAAGGGTCTCGATCAGACCTCCGTGTTGGAGCAGTTCTATTCCGGAACCGATCACTTCACCGTTCACTGGATGGCGATCATAGCCCTCGCTTTAGCCCTCGCCGGCGTCGCGGGATGGTCCGCCTATCGCGCGGCGAGCGCTACGCGGACGGCAATAAATTAGCCGCGAGGCATCTCAGAAAGAGACACCGCAGGATGTTTAAAGCGGCTTAGTTTTGTTCGAAAAAATATAACACTAACCCGATTCGGACAGCCCTACGAGCACCCCTCACGAGACTCGGCCGACGCCTCCCATACTCATCCCGACGAGCAATCCACACGCCGAAACCAGTCCGGGAAACACACTTGAAAACGGCCCCAAAAATCCCCAACTTTTAAGGCTCGAACTACGCCCGGAACCCGATAGCCCTGTTACCAAGAGGGGTTCAACTTGAACTCCGAACCGCGATTCACGGCACCGGAGACGTCTGCGAAATCGGTCATCAGGCCGACCACCGCGCCCGCAAAGAGGGCAGTGGGGAAGGGGTTTGGTCAACCACCCTGACTTGATAGGAGGTGGGGGAGGGGTGCGGAAGGGGCCTTAAGTGGCCAGTCAAGCCTTAGATGTGGCCAAAGTCACAGTCATGGGAATGTAACAAAATCGTTGCAGGTTGACCGCCGGTGTAACGCCCTGTGGCCCAGCGGGACGCATGTGAATTTTGAGCAAAGTGTGCGCCAGGGTGTGTCGGTGACGTATGGTTCCAGTATCGACTCACGGGTTGATTCTTGTTCCATACGTTCATGGGCCAAGCCTTGACTCTCAATCGAGTAGACACACGGGTATGTGGGGAAGCACGCCTCGAGTGGAAGCAGAAGGATTGAGGATCGCCGCCTGGTTCAGGAGGACGCAATGGAAGCTTCTTGATTGTTCGGCAATCGCATTCATTGGCTTAGGCCAACTCGAACAAAGCGATACAGGCGTGTCGCCAGATTTTCGAACACAGCGGAAGCGACAAGTTCAATCCCACGTAGCCGATTACAGTGTTCGAATTTTTCAAAATTAAAACACCCACATTCCGATTGGGGACTAGCGTCGCGCTCTTTCCCTGTCGCCGCCTTTTCGGGCATCGGTCGATGGAGACTATCGACGGGTTCTCGCTAAGGGGACGGCAGTACTGAGCCACAGCGAGTCACTCGTTAGGGTTCGCTTCGTGCGGCCCGTTCAAGGTTCGTGGCCGCAAGACGGACAGCCCTCTCAGTGACACAAGGTGTCACGGTGTCGCGGCGTCCGGGAGGCCATGGACTTTAGAGCGGTTCATACGATTCGACGGCGAGGATGACGCGTAATGCAGTCCCGCGTTTGTCATAGCTATAGGCCACCTAATGGGAGGACTATCGAATAGGACAGGCGCCTTGAAGCTCATCGCGCGGCACCGCGGCGCAGAGTCTTCCTTCACGCACTTTCACTTATGGCTGATGTGCTCGACAGCACCCTCTACTTTTATATCCGGCGCCAGGTACTCCTGGACGGTTGCGTAGAGAGCGCTGCGCTTGACGACGTCGATTTTTCCTGACTTTGTGCGAATTAGTCAGGGGAGAAGGGTCCATAGACCACGACATGTTCGTCCTCGAGACCCATTAGTCCCGGGCATACCTATGCCAATTGCAACAAAGTTCCTGCTCCTCAACGGGTAGCAGCTGGCAGCTGCATAGGTTCTGAACGGGCATATCTAGGTGAGATGCGAGTCGACAATCCAGGATTACGTGGGCGTCTAGGAGATACCTCTCGTGGCCACCACCTTCAAGTTTGGCTCTAGGCGTCTGAAGACGCTTCTAGCTACCGTCGCAACTACTGCGGCGTTGTCAACCGTTTCCACCATGACTCCCGCTGTTGCTCAGGAAGCAGCACCGGTAGACATCCAGTCCCTGCTGTCCTCTGATAACCCATCAATTGCGGACCTCGCCGGCGCCATCGCTTCCATCGAGGAGCAGGTTGCCAAAATTGAGGCCGAGATCGGCCTTCGTCGCGAGGACGTCAACCGCGCGCTCGTTGATCTCCAGGATGCGCGTACCGAAGCCGAGCAAGCACGCCGCGGCACGACCACGGCACGCGGCGAACTCAACACCGCACAGTCCGACGTTGAACGGGCCCAGGCCAAGCTCAACGAACTGTCGCGTACTGCTTATCGCCGCGCCAACACCTCCGATGCAGTATCTGCAGCAGCAGGCAACGACGCACGCGGAGACATGCTCGAGCGTCAGTCCTACTTGCGGACCCAAACCAAGGATCAGCAAGCAATCTTGGATCAGCTGGAGCGGGAGCGCACGGAAAAGGCGAACAAGGAATCGCAGCTTCGCAAAACCCAGCAGTTGGCCGAGCAGCGCGAAGAGCGCGCTACTGAGGCCGAGGCAGCTGCACGTCGAACTCTGGAAGACAGCGCTTCCCAGGTCGAAAAATTCTCGTCCCAGCGCGAAGCGCTCATGCAGCAGCACGCCGAGGTTCAAAAGGCGCTAAATCAAGCCAAAGGGCTGGATTCAAGCGAACAAACCGATTCCAATAATGAAGAAAACGTCAAGCCAAATAGCTTGACCGAAGGTGCGGCAAACCAGTCGACTGGTGAGCAATCCACCGACTCTCAGACCGCTCCCCAGACTCCTGGAGCAACCCCCCAGGCTGCGGCCCCGGAGTCTGCACAATCGGCCACCGAGTCGGCGAACGAGTCTGCTGCCCAGCCAGGCACACAGTCTGCAACCGAATCCGCCACCACGGCGGCATCCCAGGAGCAGCCAACTGCAGGGGCATCGGATGACAACAGCGGTTTTACTTCCGAGGAAACGGTAGAGCGTGAGTTCCACGCTGAGAAGTCCGGCAACCAGCTTTCTGCGAGCGACGTTCGGAAGGCTGCTCAAGCGGCCCAAGAGTTGTCCTCTGATCCAAACGTGCAGAAGCTCTCTTCTGACGGAATTTCCATGCAAGGTTCTTCCTTGGATTCCGGCTCACTGAAACTTGCAGCCACCGCTATTGGTGCGGCGGCAGCCATTGTTGGCGCCGCACAGCCTAACCACACTGGCTTAACCCAGGAAGAGCTCGACGCTTTCGCGCAGGGCTCTTCCCAGCTGGCCGCACTGCAAGGCTCCGGCAACACGAACACCGCCGACGACTCCCTGACGGGCGCCGTCTCGGATGTCCTGGGTGGGTTGAAAACCACTGACGATGTCACAGAGGAAGCGACGAACGTTCTGGGCAATGCTGACCGTAACTCAAAGATTGAAGCGGTTATCGCTCGCGCCCAGTCCCAGATCGGAGTTCCTTATGCGTGGGGCGGCGGTGACGCGAATGGCCCAACCAAGGGCATCCGCGACGGCGGTGTTGCCGACTCTTACGGCGATTACAACAAGGTCGGCTTCGACTGTTCTGGCCTGACGCTCTACGCCTTCGCCGGCGCGGGCATTTCGCTTCCGCACTACTCCGGATACCAGTACCAGAAGGGCACCCAGGTCCCAGCTAGCCAAATGCAGCGCGGCGACCTTATCTTCTACGGACCTGGCGGCAGCCAGCACGTAGCTATCTATCTTGGCGACGGCACCATGATTGAGGCCCCTCAGTCTGGATCCAACGTTCAGATTTCTCCTGTGCGCCAATCCGGCATGGCCCCTAACGTCGTGCGCCTCCTCTAAGCCCCAGCCTTTGGTTGGTAAAGTTGGGGTATGACTGACGCACAACAGCATGCCCGCAGCTTCGACGCCCTCCTCGTTCTTTCTTTCGGTGGCCCGGAAGGAAACGAGGAGGTCGTTCCGTTTTTAGAGAATGTCACCCGCGGGCGGGGCATTCCACGCGAGCGCCTAGAAGTCGTAGGCGAGCACTATTTCCACTTCGGCGGAGTAAGTCCGCTGAATCAACTCAATCGCGAGATCATCGAGCATGTCGAGACGGAGCTCAAAAAACGCGGACATAATCTACCGATCTACTTCGGAAACCGTAACTGGCACCCCTTTGGAAAAGAAGCGGTTGAGCAGATGGCCGCAGACGGCGTCCGCAACGTAGCCGTCCTCGCCACCTCCGCTTGGGGCGGATACTCCGCGTGCCGCCAGTACGACGAGGACATCGTCAAGCTGCGGGCACACCTCGAGGAGAAGGGCCTTCCGCAGATCGAATTCACCAAGATCCGCCAATTCTTCGATCACCCCAAGTTCATCGGCGAAATGGCGCAGGCCGTCAAGGACGCCTATGCAAAGATCCCCGAGGGTAAGCAAGCGCGCATGCTGTTTACTGCCCACTCCGTACCCACCGCGCACGACAATGTCGGTGGTGGAGAAGGGGACAAGAACATCTACTCCCGCCAGGTCGCCGAGGCCTCGCGTCTCGTTGCCGAGGCCGCAGGTATCACCGATTATGACCTAGTTTGGCAGTCTCGTTCGGGCAGCCCGAAGACCCCTTGGCTCGAGCCGGACATTGTCGATCACACCACTGAAATCCATGAGAAGAACGGCGTCGACGCAGTGGTCGTCTGCCCAATTGGGTTCATTTCCGACCACATGGAGGTCGTATGGGACCTCGACACCGAGCTTCAGCAGGCTGCCGACGAAATGGGAGTAATCGTGGAGCGCACCCGCACCGCGGGCCCCACCGATGCCTTCTCGTCGATGGTTGTCGATCTCATCGAGGAGCTGGAGCAAGAAAAGCCATGGGAGTCCCTAGGCGATGTCACCGTTCAGGGCTGCACCGTCAACGGCGCACCTTGCGCTGAAGGCTGCTGCGACATTTGGTCGCTTCGCAAGCCGACAGCCGCTGCCAAGTAGCATCCACCCTTAGAAGCATTGCCCGTTGAAGCCTTCCGGTTTCAGCGGGCAAAGTCAGTTAACGCATAGGACACACCCGCCATGCGAGCCTGCCTAATATGTCGCCACAGTGCCAAAAGATGATGGTCGAGGCTGTGGTCAGCCATTCGCTCGGTCACCGTTTCGATGATTGCGCCGACGCGATCCGCACGGGCAAACAATTTCGCAGCGCGCGGTGGCACCGATTCCGGCAAGCCAGGAGTGTCGTAGAAGTCACTGAGGGACCCCACGGCAAGACGCGGATTATGTAGCGCATCTGTGGAATAACCGCCGGCCTCGATGAGAGTGGCGGCCTGGTTGGTCGCCTGGCTCAGCAATGCGTCGGCCTCGCCGGGGCTTAACCACGAGGGTGCGGGCAGTGGAAGAGTCTCTTCATAGAGCTTCCAGCTGGTACTGGTGTTGCCATAGTGGGGGATGAGAACTAAGTGACGGCTTGTATCATTGGTGCGCACCACGATTGCGCCCTCAGCGCTTTCCGACGCCGCCTTCCACGACTCCGAACCCGCCGGCAATGCCGGTGACTCACCAGGGCCCGAGAGGATGAGCCTAAAGACGGGCTCGCGCTGCTGCGCCTCGATGAGTTCTGAAGTTTCGGCTCGCAAGGTTGAAAGGAGCTCGATGAAGGGCTCCTCATTTTCCATCGTCTGCATCCCTCCGAGCTCTTGCAGCACATCCAGAAGATCATCTGTCGACTCATATCCCCACAGCCATGCTCCCAACCAGACGGCAGTATTTTGTAAAGGAGACCAAACCTCGGCGCGCATATCCATGGCCAGAAAGTTTAATGGATAGACTTTCTCCCCATGAGTATCGATCCATATGGCGGCGACATTTTTGCAGGTCACAAACGGACACAGAAGAAGGAGTATCCCAAGGTCCCAGCCGAGCCGGGGCTCGTCGTGGAAGTCCGCGGCGACGACTTTGTTGGCGCGGTGATGGGAGTCGACAAGACCGTCTATGGCCCCGTGGTCCGCCTCGAGGATCGGCGAGGCAATGAGCGTGTCTTCAATTTGGTCGAAGGTGGTTTTCTCCTCGAAGGCCAGCCTGTCACACTGACGCGTTATGTGGAAAAGCAGGCTCCGCAAAAGTCCAACTCCGGCTCGCGCCGCGTTAGCAACGTTGAGGCCAAGGTTGCTGCGCCCTCGCGCATCTGGGTCGAGGGTATCCACGACGCAGCTATCGTAGAGAAGGTCTGGGGTCACGACCTGCGAGTAGAAGGCGTTGTTGTCGAGTACCTCGAAGGCCTCGACAACCTCGAGGAGCGACTCGCCGAATTCCAGCCAGGTCCTGGTCGCAGGGTCGGAGTTCTGGCGGATCACTTAGTAGAGGGGTCCAAAGAAACTCGACTAACGCAGACAGTAGGAGAGCACGTACTCGTCACCGGCCACCCGTTCATCGACATTTGGGCTGCGGTAAAGCCCGAGCGGCTAGGCCTGCGGGCATGGCCCGAGGTTCCCTACGGGGAAGACTGGAAGACTGGAATCTGTCAGCGGGTGGGCTGGTCCGACCCGAAGGAGGGCTGGAGCCGTGTCTACACTGCTGTGAATTCCTTCCGCGACCTCGACTCCACTCTCATCGGTGCGGTGGAAAGACTCGTCGACTTCGTCACCACGCCAGAGCTTACGAAGGCTGATCTGGGTTACTAAGAGGGAGTGTTGGCGCGCTCGATGACGTGTACTGCAAGTTGCCAGCCAGCCATCTCAGCAGCCCAACCGGCAGCTTGCAGGCGCTGCGACATCGCTTGCTTAGAGATTCCCAGCTCTTCAGCTGCTTCGTTCTGGTTGAGACCCGCGCGAACTAGCGACGTCGCCTCGCGGCCTTCCATGGTGCGCTTGTGGAGGACAAAGCCGAGAAGCGCAAAGGTTGCGGCAATGTCGGCGGCTTCGGAAGCGCGACCACGCTTGCTTACTTTGGCGTAGACCTGTCCCGCGCGGGCCGATCCCTTAAGTGCGCCGGTGGCGACCTCACGCGCTGCTTCTTCGTCGCCAGTCAAACCTGGAGAGACTCCGATGCCGATGGCCCAGTCGCCGTCGGCAAGCAATGCCATGACAACGTCGCATACTGAAGACGCTGAGTAAGCAACTGCACAGATGTCCTCAACGCCGAGGACCTGGAACTCGCCGACGCCGTCCAATGTTGACAGCGCGGAAGCAGAGCGCTGAACCAATTCAGCGCGGCGAACCGAACGGCCGCGGTAACGTGCGTGTACAGCGAGCATGCTGTCTCCTCAAATAGTGCAACGAGTAGCTGTTTGCGCTTCAGCATAGTCGCCAAAATCTATATATGAAACTTGACCCCGCGCCTCCGGCGGAGGATTTAAGGACGTTGCGGCAGTTTGGAGTCTAGGACTAATCCGCCGATACCCAAGACCGCGAGAATGGCCATGGCAACGAAAAGCCACGGTTCGGATTTGCCGGTGAGGGCGTCGCCGAAGAATACACCTAGGGCAGTGGTGGGAATCGAACCGATCAGTGTCGCAAGCGTAAATTGCCCGACGGGGATGGGCGTCAATGCGGCTACATAGTTGAGGATGGAGAAGGGGACACCGGCCACCATTCTGAGGCTGGCGATAGCGAGCCACCCGCGCCTTTCCAGCCGCGAATTGATCTTGAAGACAGCAGGGTGGGAGAGGTGAGGTCGGATCCAGTCACCGAGGAGCCAGCGAACCAGCAGGAGCGAAATCATCGCCGAGAGCGTCAAAGCGAGGAGAGATAGGCCGAGGCCGACCCAAGCCCCGAACAGGACGCCAGCCGCCACGGTCCAAATGGTGCGGGGCAGCGGAAACTGCGTAAATATGACATAACCTAGAACAAAGGCAACGACGAACCAGGGCCCAAGGCCCTCCGCCCAGGAACGTAGGTCGGCGATGTCGGGGACGTCGACAAGCAATGCTGCGACCACAATGGCGATGATCGCTCCTAGAGCCATCGCCCACCGGGTCATCGACCAACTGCGGATGGCTGAAAGCGCGGACTTGGACAGTTCCGCGAGAAAGGCTCCGAAAGTGCGCAGCCATCCTAGAAATTGGGTCATAGGCTAAAACAGTAGCGCTCGGAACTTGCGATGTGGAATTGGGTTACCTGTGGCTAGGCTGTGTTGATCACGACAATTTGCAGTGAAATCGCACGTCAAGCTAGGAGATGGGCGAGCTGCAGACGATACTAGAAGGCGGTTACTCGCGCTGCGGCCTGCAGCGCCTTATTTTTTGGAGAATCGAGTGGACACAATTTCCAATCTCTTGTCCTATATGGACGCCGCAACCCTTTTGGAAGCCTTTGGCCCTTGGGTTATTGCCGGCATTGGCATCGTCGTGTTTATTGAGTCCGGCGTGCTATTCCCGTTCCTACCGGGCGACTCACTGCTGGTTACCGCAGCTATCCTGCGTGAGCAGCTGGATGTCAATATTTGGACGCTGCTTGCTGTAGGAATTGTTGCGGCCATTTTGGGTGACCAGGTGGGTTACTACCTGGGACACCGATTCGGCCGTCGACTCTTCAAGGACGACGCGAAGGTTCTTAAGACCGAGCACTTGCAGTCGGCTGAGGAATTCTTTGAGAAGCACGGCCCAGTAGCCTTGGTCTTGGGCCGCTTTGTGCCGATTGTACGCACCTTTATCCCAGTTGCTGCCGGTACTGCGGAAATGCCGTACAAGAACTTCGTGGGATGGAACGTCTCTGGCGCAATTGCCTGGGTGCTCTCCATGAATCTGGTTGGTGTGTTCTTGGGTAACATTCCGGGCATCGCAGATTCTATCGAGAAGATCATGCTGCTGATTATTGGCTTGTCTGTTCTCCCGATCGTGGTGAAGTACGTCTTGGACCGTTTCAAGGCGACCAAGGAGCCGAAGGTAGCAGCGCTCAATCCTGATGCCGCGGAGCCTGAGACCGTTTAAAGCAACATTGAAGCCGTAGGGCCGCCAGCACCAGCAAAATTCAGCGCCTGTTCCCAAGCTTGGGGATGGGCGCTTTCTTTGTGGCGGCCGCCCGGTGCAGTGATGCGCTGTGGCGGTGCGATGTGCGTAGTTGACAACGAAAGCGTCAGTTTTGCGTTCACAGAGGCTCTCGTTGGCAGTTATGCAGATCCAGCGGGCAAAGCAGGACGCCGCGGAGCCGGCACTTGCCACAAACACGACGCAAGGCCCTGCACATCGCGCCGAGGACCGACGGCAGAAGCTGAAACGTGCACAACTGACAACGAAGCCCACCGGTACTGCCCCGGACGCGGCTTCCTCGTCAGTTACGCAGATCGACCAGGGGCTAAGTAGCAAAACGAAAAGTGTCGCGACACCGTAGGAACGATGTCGCGAGACTTCACAATTGTGCCCGAGGGGGGACTTGAACCCCCACGTCCGTTAATAGGACACTAGCACCTCAAGCTAGCGCGTCTGCCATTCCGCCACCCGGGCTGGGTGATTTTCAGCCTCTCGGCTGGGCACTCGAATACTGTAGCGCGAAACGCCGCACATAAACAAATCGGCAGTTCAGAGCGCAAAAAGCTGCACTAATTATGGCTCTTACTCGAAGATGAAAACACATCAATGTAAGCATGACACTGGCCGGAGTCTCCCATAGTCTCCGGAGGGTGATGCCCGCCCCATCGACAGCAAGGTGTGACCTCAGGTACAACTGAGTTATGACTTCATACACAAATGACTCCCGTTTCCCTGGCCCAGATCCATATGCGCCGCTCAAGGACCTGCCATCCTTCACGTTGACCTCGACCGATATCACCCAGGGCGAAGAAATCGAAGCGCGATTCCGCGCACCGGAGGATATCTCCCCGCAGCTTGCGTGGAGTGGAGCACCAGAAGGCACCAAGTCCTACGCCGTTACGTGCTTCGACCCTGATGCCCCAACTGCCTCAGGCTTCTGGCACTGGGCTGCATTTAACATTCCGGCCCACATCACCGAGCTTCCTACCGGCGCTGGTTCGGCTGAAGACCTTGGCATCGAGGGCGTCGTCAGCCTGCGCGGCGACTCGGGCAAAAAGACCTACTACGGCCCCAACCCGCCGGCCGGACATGCACCGCACCGTTACCTCTACGTGGTTCATGCGGTGGACGTCGAGAAACTTGACATCGACCCAGAGTCCACCCCAACTGTGCTGGGCTTTAACCTAAACTTCCACGCAATTGGCCGTGCCATTACCTGGGGTTGGTACGAGACCACTTAGTATTTCTTTCTATGAGCCACAAGCATTCACCCATCGAAGGAACCGCCGGAAACAATCGACACGCAGGCGATCCTGCCATGGATAACCCCGAGGGCGTGACAATTCCTTTAGCATGGCGCGTTGGCGGTGCCTTTTCAGCACTGGCCTTCGTGCTCGTGTTGCTGGGGGTTCTCGCCATCGTCAACGACGGATTCGGCGCCCCCTTCGAGTGGACGTGGAACGTGGTGTTCATTGTTTTCGCTGCGATCTTGGTCGGCGCATTCAGCACGGTTCGCAAAGACCAGAAGGGCAGCCGCACCCAGCTCATCGCCCTGGTTATGGCGCTCATCGCCATCGTGGCGGGCCGCTTCATGCCCACCGAGCCGCTTATGGTCACTGGCCAGCCGCTCGTATTCGCTTACTTTGTCGGCGCATTGCTGTGTGCCTTCATCATTAGGCGCACCGGCATGACCAAGGTCCCACCACAGCAGTAGCGGCAAGAATAGCGTCCCTGCCTCAGCTAAAGGAATCGAGGCAGGGACGCTTTTATTTTTGGGGCTTAGCTCTTCCAAGGCAGCCCAGAGCCGACTGCCTCAGAGATGTTGCGCAAGCCGTGCGCATGAATCTGCTGCGCGATTCCACGGTGGATGTCCCGGATCCAGTCCGGGCCACCGTAGATGAGTCCGGTGTAGCCCTGTAGGAGGGAAGCACCCGCTGCGATGCGTTGCCAGGCCTGTTCAGGGGTCTCAATTCCGCCTACAGAAACAAGCACCAATTTATCGCCGACGCGTTCGTGCAGTCGATTTAGAACTTCCAGGGAACGAGCTGCCACAGGAGGGCCGGAGACGCCACCAGCGCCCATCGCGGCAACTTTATCGGCTGGGGTCTTGAGCCCCTCACGGGAGATGGTGGTGTTGGTTGCCACGATGCCCGCCAAGCCAAGCTCAACGGCCATGTCTGCCACGGCGTCAACGTCCTCATCAGAAAGGTCCGGGGCAATCTTGACCAGAACCGGGGAAGAGGTGGATTCCTGAACCGCAGCCATGATCGGACGCAGGGACTCGACCGCTTGAAGGTCACGCAGGCCCGGGGTGTTCGGCGAAGAAACGTTGACCACGAGGTAGTCGGCCAAGTCGCCAAGAACGGAAGCAGACTGGCGGTAGTCCGCTACGGCTTCTTCAGCCGGAGTCACCTTGGTCTTGCCTATGTTGATACCAATGACGTCAGAGGTCTTTCGAGCACGTAGGTGCCGTGCCGCCGCAGCGGCACCCTCGTTGTTAAAGCCCATGCGGTTGAGAATGCCGCGGTCTGCCTTCAAACGGAACAGGCGAGGGGATGGGTTACCAGGCTGTGCCTTCGCAGTCACGGTGCCTAGCTCCGCGTAGCCGAAGCCCACGCCGCTCCAGGTATCCGCCGCGGTTGCATTCTTATCGAAGCCAGCTGCCAAACCCAGCGGGCGCGGGAAGGTAACTCCAAATACTTCCTGCGAGAGGACCGGATCATTAACCGGTACAATCTTGTGCAGACCACGGTGCAAGAAGGGCGCTTTCTGCAGACCGCTGAGGGCACCGATCATGATGAGGTGGATACGCTCTGGCGAAAGTTTGAACATGCCCTTCAGAGCAAGCTGATACGCCGCTTTGCGGGCCTTATCGACACGTGTTTGTTGCATTTTGGGGTCCTACTTCACGTCAGGATCGGAAATGAATTGGATGCCGTCACCTGTGGCTGAGGCGGTGACGAGGGTGGCGTCGTCAAGCACGGCGATGTTTTGCGCATCAGCGACAGTGTCTACGCTACCTTTAGCCATCGGCACTCCGGATTCGATCGAGAACGCATGTGCCTTCCCGGTATCGGTGGTGGTCACCCATGCCAGCTTGCGAGCAGGGTCCCAGGCCACGGCCCAAGGGGTGCCGTCGACGTTGCCGTACTGGTGGAGGCGGATTACGTCGTCCGCGGTATAGACCGCCAGGCGCTTGCCGGAGGTGTCGGAGCCGAGGACAATCGCGCCCTCACCAACCGCAATCTGGCCGATGCCTTGACCCGCACGCAAACGGCCGCCCGCACGATCTTTCTCCCAGTCGATGGACTGAATCGTGGAGTCAGCGCGCAGAATTCGAACCACGTTATCGGTGCCGTCGAGATTCGGAACGGCCAACAGCTGATCTGAGCCTTCCTCGACCTTGATCTCGCGGTCGCGCTTGCCATCGACGTAAATGCCCACGGCGTTGGACTCGTGGGAACCGACGAAGAGCTCGCCCGAGGAAAGCTGCGTGGCCACGGTGACCGGAGTTTCTTCTTCCATTGCGACCTCTTCAGGCGCTTCCGGCTTGGCGGGGTCAATGAGCAAGACCTTGTCGCCGCACGCGAGGACAAAGCCTTGCTCGGAAGAGCTAAGGTCGCCGCACCTGTCATCGATGGCAACCTTCTTCGGGGAACCGCCTAGGAAGTCCTTCTGGGAGCCAACCAAAAGTTCTGCCTTGGTCCGCGCTGCAATGGTATCGCCATGAGCGGCCAAGTCAACGACATCCGCATCAACTTGGGCGAGCTTGCCAGCGGGTTTGCCGGCAGACGAGGAACTCGGCGCCGGGGTAGCGTTTGCCTTCAGAGCCGAGTCAGGATCTCCTCCGACTCCCGTTTCCGGCTGACATGCACTCAACGCGAGAGTGCTAATGGCCAGCGCTAGAGGCATCAATTTCTTTGTCTTGGCCTGTGCTTTCACGATTGTTTATCGTAGCAGCCAGCGTGGGTAAATCCCGAAGTGTGCCGCGGTATGTATGCTCTCCCGAGTGAATACCGCAGCAGCAACAGACGCGATGTCCTGGATCCAGGTCATTGTCCTATCCATCGTCCAAGGCCTCACGGAGTTTCTACCCGTGAGCTCCTCCGGGCACCTTCGCATCATCTCAGAGCTCTTCTGGGGAGAGGATGCAGGTGCTTCCTTTACCGCAGTCATTCAGCTGGGTACTGAAGCAGCCGTCCTGGTCTACTTTGCCGGCATGATTTGGCAGATTATCACCGGCTGGTTCCGCGGACTTTTCCACAAGGAGCAGCGGGGCCAGGACTATCGGATGGGGTGGATGGTCATCGTCGGCTCCATTCCGATTGGCATCTTGGGCGTTGTTGGTAAAGACCTGATTCGCGATAACCTCCGCAACCTGTGGATTACCGCCGCCATGCTCATCATCTTCTCCTTCGTGTTCATCGCGGCCGAACGGGTGGGCAAGAAGGAGCGCGGTTTCGACGAGCTTACGATGAAAGATGCCGTGGTCATGGGCCTATGCCAGTGCCTTGCGCTCATCCCAGGTGTCTCGCGCTCCGGCGGTACCATTTCGGGCGGCCTTTTCATGGGTTTGGACCGCGAGGTCGCCACGCGCTTTAGCTTCCTGCTCGCCATTCCTGCTGTGCTTGCCTCGGGGCTTTTCTCGCTTGGCGACGCCTTTGGCCCCTCCGTCGGCCAGTCCGCCACTGGCGCGCAGTTGTTGGTGGGCACGCTCATCGCCTTCGTCATTGGCTATGCTTCCATTGCCTGGTTACTGAAGTTCGTGGGCAACCACTCCTTCGAGTGGTTCGCTGCGTACCGCATCCCAGTGGGCATTCTGGTGATGATTCTGCTGGCGCTCGGCGTCCTGCAGCCTTAAGAGGATTTACTTCATGCCTAATGCATCTGAACGTGCATTAGGTGCGGGTGCGGGGCTACGATAGACCGCATGCATTCTTGGCCCACACCCCGCGTTGATACTGTTCCCGGGAAACCTCACGCACTGCATCTTTACGATTCTGCGGATGACACCATCCGCAAGGTAGAGGTCAGCGGCGAAACTGCCACCATGTACGTCTGTGGCATCACCCCCTACGATTCGACGCACTTAGGCCACGCAGCGACCTACCTGACGTTCGACTTGGCTTACCGCCAGCTGCTGGATAACGGCTACCAGGTGCACTACGTCCAGAACATCACCGACGTTGATGACCCACTGTTCGAGCGCGCTGAGCGCGACGGAGTGGACTGGCGTGAGCTGGGGACCTCGCAGATCAATTTGTTCCGCTCCGACATGGAGCTTCTTTCCGTTTTGCCGCCGCAGGATTACGTGGGCGCAATGGAAGTCATCGATGAAGTCACTGAGATGGTGAGCAAGCTTATCGACGTCGGCGCGGCTTACGTAGTCGACGATCCTGAGTTCCCCGACGTTTATGCCTCGATCGACGCCACTAAGAACTTTGGATACGAGTCCAACTACACCGCAGCCGAGATGGCGGAATTCTTTGCCGAACGCGGCGGCGATCCCGATCGCCCCGGCAAGCGCAACCCGTTGGATGCATTGGTCTGGCGCGCGCACCGCGAAGGCGAGCCTGCCTGGGATTCTCCCTTTGGCCCGGGCCGTCCTGGTTGGCACATCGAGTGCTCTGCCATTGCGACCAACCGCCTAGGCGCGCCTTTTGATATCCAAGGAGGCGGCAGCGACTTGAAGTTCCCGCACCATGAGTTCTCCGCAGCCCATGCTGAAGCGGCCCTTGGGGTAGAGCGCATGGCCCAGGTTTATGTCCACACCGGCATGATTGGCCTCGACGGCGTCAAGATGTCGAAGTCGCTGGGCAACCTGGTTTTCGTTCACAAGTTGGTGGAAGCAGGCGTTGATCCTACCGCGATCCGTCTCGGTGCCTTCGCAGGCCACTACCGTGCTGAACGCGACTGGTCCGATGAGGTCCTAGAACAGGCAAATGAGCGCCTCGGAGTATGGCGCGATGCGCTGCAGAACCCAGGTTCTCTCGAAGTTGCGCAGGAGCTCGTGGCCGCAATCCGCGGGGCACTGGCCAACGACTTGGACACCCCAGCTGTACTTGCGGCCGTTGATGCGTGGGCATCTGCAGATCGCGGCGCGAACAATGACGAGGCTGGGGAGCTCATCCGCACCGCACTTGATTCGCTGCTTGGCGTGCGGGCCTAGGGAACTTAGGGCAGAATTCACTGCATGAGCATTCGCGTAGATTTTCAGCCCAACATTGATGAGTTCATCAGCAACCTAGAGTCTTTTGCCACCGGCAGCTACCTCAAAGAAGATGAGAAGGAATTCTGGGAAGCGCCTTTCGATGCAGCAGCGTTGCCGGAGCTGCGCACCATTGTGGAGAAGCTTTTCGACGACCTCGATGCATTGCCGGACGATCCTGATGGCCCGACTTTGACGGCTGTGATCAACCGCTCCGTCGAGGAACTCGGCGCCTTCAACCGTAAGAATGCTGACGCCATCTTAGAGCCGGAGGAAAAGGAAGAGCTCACTGAACTGATCTACAACGCATCCGCCGCCACGGGCGCTGACGACGATGCCCTTTCTCAACTTCCAGAGCTAGATTTCTAAGACACATTCACTCTTTATGACCCCTCCTAACCACACTATCCGTCCCGCTGCCATCTTTTGGGACATGGACGGAACGCTGACCAATTCGGAGCCATTGTGGGCGGAGGCGACGCTTTATCTGTCGAGCCTTTTGGGCCACGAAATGACGCACGAGGAGCGCTTGGCCACAGTCGGTGTCACTTTTGAGACGACGCTAGATATCTGCGCAGGCTTGGCTGGGGTAGAGGTTGCCCCAAATGAAGTCGAGCGTTACCGCATGGCGATGTTCGACTATGTAAAAGGCCTCTTCCACGGCAATCTCGAAATCTTCCCTGGTGTGCCGGAGCTGTTGCGCGAGCTCCACGCCGACGGGATCCCGATGATGGTCACCACCAATACGGAACGCTATGTGGCTGGCTCCGCTATCGCTGAGTTGGGCGAGCACTTCTTTGTGGACACGATCTGTGGCGACGAAGTACCCACAGGCAAACCAGCCCCGGACATGTATGTCGAAGCGGCCCGTCGATTGGATTTGGACCCGCGTGACTGTTTGGTCTTCGAGGATTCAGCCGCAGGTATGCGCGCCGCCGTTGACGCGGGGTGCACGGTCATTGGTCTCCCGGAAGACAATCGCGTGGAGGTCCCAGAAGAGGTTGTGGAAATATCCTCCCTGCATAATTCTCGCCACTTGCACGGCGCGGGCGCCGCTGACATTTACGCGTGGTTTGCGCAGATTCGAAGCTAGACGCCTCATAAGTACGCCGTTGATGCAGGTAGGTCAAGCCCTCACAAATAGGGTAGTGGTAGCTCCAGAAGAGATATTTTAAACACCAATTATGACATTGTATGCGTATCTGTGGAAGAATAGGAAACCGTGAAGAATTTTGAGTCGCTTTTTGTTGAACTGTCCGAGAAGGTTGCCACCCACCAAGAGGGTTCCGGCACCGTAGAAGCATTCGACAAGGGCGTCCATCATCTTGGCAAGAAGATCATCGAGGAAGCTGGCGAAGTCTGGATTGCTTCCGAATATCAGTCGGACGAAGAACTCGCTGAAGAAATGTCCCAGCTCATCTACTGGACTCAGGTCATGATGCTCAAGCGCGGCCTGCAGCCAGAAGACATTTACAAATATCTGTAAACGCGTTTCCCGTAACGTCATCCCATTCACTTAAGACTCCCACCGCCCTCTGATTGCTAACGCAGCAAGAGCGATGTGGCTTATTGCGAAGGTTCCATCATGATCAAGATTGCCGTCCCTAATAAGGGTTCACTGTCAGAGGCAGCAATAGAGATTTTGGCCGAAGCAGGCTACAAAGGCCGCGGCCATAACAAAGCCCTTAACATCGTCGACGAGGCGAACGACGTTGAGTTTTTCTTCCTCCGCCCCAAAGACATCGCTATTTACGTCGCACAAGGTGTATTAGACCTTGGCATCACTGGCCGCGACCTTGCCCGAGACTCCAAGGCCAAGTTCAACGAGGTCCTCGGCCTGGGCTTTGGCACTTCGACCTTCCGCTATGCCTCCCGCCAAGGCGAAAACTGGACGGTTGAGAAGCTCGCTGGAAAGCGCATTGCTACCTCGTACCCGAACTTGGTTCGTGACGACTTAAAGACTCGCGGCATTGAGGCCGAGGTGATTCGCCTCGACGGCGCGGTAGAGATCTCCATCCACCTAGGCGTCGCCGATGCGATCGCTGACGTTGTCTCGACAGGCACCACCTTGCGACAGCAGGGGCTCGAGCCATTTGGCGAGCCAATTATCACCTCTGAAGCAGTGGTGATTAAGCGCGAGGGACAGGAAGTCACGCCTGCCGAGCAAGTAGTACTCAGCCGCATCCAAGGTATTTTGCACGCACGTAACTACTTGATGATTGACTACAACGTTTCGACGGATAATCTCGATGCCGCATCCGCAGTTACGCCAGGACTCACCGGCCCGACCGTATCTCCGCTAGCTCGCGAGAACTGGGCAGCGGTCCGCGCAATGGTCCCACGCAAGGAGGCAAACCACATCATGGACAAGCTATCTGCGCTGGGCGCCGAAGCCATTTTGGCTTCCGATCTCCGTATCGCCCGCTTTTAGGGGTAATTATTAGATTTATCCCATAGATCGGGCACCCATACGGCGGGGCTGGCTACGATGGGCGTTGAGTTTACTCACCCTTTCATCGTTCAAAATGTTCGTGAATAAATAGCGAGCATTAACCTACTAAGGAGTCCCGCCAAATGGCTAAGACCACTAAGAAGGATGTAGAGATTGACGCCAAGGAGGAAGGTGTAAAGCCATCCGCCTCTGAAGCAAAGGATGCTGCTAAGGCAACGAAGTCTTCGAAGAAGACTCGTACCGAGACCGACCTTCTCGGCTCCCTGGAAATTCCGAATGACGCGTACTACGGTGTCCACACCCTTCGCGCAATCGACAACTTCCAAATCTCGTACGTAACCATCAACACCATCCCGGACTTTATCCGCGGCATGGTGATGGTAAAGAAGGCCACCGCGATGGCAAACCGCCGTCTGCACGTTCTGCCAAAGAAGAAGGCAGAAGCCATCATTTGGGCTTGTGACCAAATTCTGGATGAGGGCCGCTGCATGGACCAGTTCCCACTGGACGTATTCCAGGGCGGCGCTGGCACCTCACTGAACATGAACACCAACGAGGTTGTGGCAAACCTCGCTCTCGAGTACCTCGGCGAGGAAAAGGGTGCTTACGACATCATCAACCCGAACGATGATGTCAACATGTCGCAGTCCACCAATGACGCATACCCAACCGGTTTCCGCCTCGGCCTGTATTTCTCGCTTGATGCCCTCATTGAGCGCATCGACGCGCTGCAGGCATCCTTCCACGAGAAGGGCAACGAGTTCCAGGACATTCTGAAGATGGGCCGTACCCAGCTGCAGGACGCAGTCCCAATGACCCTTGGTGACGAGTTCAAGGCCTTCGCCCACAACCTGGCCGAAGAGCAAGCTGTCCTGCGTGACGCTCAGAAGCGTCTGCTGGAAATCAACCTCGGCGCAACCGCAATTGGTACCGGCGTAAACACCCCAGCCGGCTACCGCCACCAGGTCACCGCCGCCCTGTCCGAGGTCACCGGCCTCGAGATCAAGACCGCTCGCGACCTAATCGAGGCAACCTCCGACTGTGGCGCTTACGTGCTTCTGCACTCCGTGATCAAGCGCACCGCCATGAAGCTCGCCAAGATCTGTAATGACCTGCGCCTGCTGGCCTCTGGCCCACGCGCTGGTCTGGGTGAAATCAACCTGCCTCCTCGCCAGGCTGGTTCCTCCATCATGCCGGGTAAGGTCAACCCGGTTATCCCAGAGGTTGTCAACCAGGTCTGCTTCAAGGTCTTCGGTAACGACCACGTCGTCACCATGGCCGCTGAAGCCGGCCAGCTCCAGCTCAACGTCATGGAGCCGGTTATCGGCGAGGCACTGTTCCAGTCCATCCGCATCATGGGCAACGCCGTTGATACGCTCCGCGAGAAGTGCGTCACTGGCATCACCGCAAATGCAGATGTCTGCCGCGCATACGTCGAGAACTCCATCGGTATCGTCACTTACCTCAACCCGTTCATCGGCCACCACAACGGTGACGAAATCGCCAAGGAGTCCCTGAAGACTGGCAAGGGCGTCAAGGAGCTGGTCCTGGAGAAGGGTCTCATGGACGAGGCAACCCTGTCGAAGGTCCTGTCCGTAGAAAACCTTATGCACCCAGAGTTCCGCGGCCAGCTCTACGTCGACGAGGATTAATTCCCACTTTAAGGCCGTGTGGGAATCTGCACGGTCTTAAGAGATAAGAGTTTCAAAAGCCCGTTTCGGACTAGTTTTCGACTCGTGCCACCCCCTTAAATGGGCAGGGTGACACGAGGGCGGAAAGCTTCGTTCGAACCGGGCTTCTTGTATATCCAGGGGTTTTGATGAATTTCAATTAACCAACCGTAATATAAAGAATTAAATATGTGGGAACAAACACAAACGGGCGATTTGGCTAACAAAAGCCACATTGTTTGGGGGACAATAGGAGGGACAGAGCATGGCTCCCTCATGAATTTGGGCTGAGGAAGCCATTCATTTCAAACCTGTGGAGACTCTCATGGTTATAGTCCATATCCTCATTGTCCTTGCGGCAATTTACTTGGGCGCCCGCATCGGCTCAATCGGTATCGGTATGGCCGGCGGCCTCGGCGTACTGGCCCTTGGCCTTACCGGTATCCCCGTTACCCGCGAAGACATCCCATTCGATGTCATCGGCATCATCATGACCGTTATCGCTGCCATCGCGGCGATGCAGCGCGCTGGCGGCATGGATTACCTGGTTTATGTCGCAGAGCGCTTCCTGCGTAAGAACCCTCGCCGCATTACCTACTACGCACCAATCGTTACCTGGTTGATGACTGTACTGGCTGGTACCGGCCACACTGCGTTCTCTACTCTTCCGGTTATCGTCGAGGTCGCAAAGGAAGGCAAGGTTCGTCCTTCCCGGCCGCTGTCCATCGCCGTCGTTGCCTCACAGATGGCAATTTGTGCATCCCCGATTTCCGCAGCAGTCGTCCTGTTGGCCTCGCTCCTCGAGCCAGTAGGCATTGGTTACCTGCAGCTTCTCGCAGTATTGATTCCAGCTACCTTCCTGAGCATCTTCCCGGCTGCTTGGCTTGCCAACCACGCCGGTAAGGAACTCGACGACGATCCGGTTTACCAGGAGCGCCTTGCACAAGGCCTCGTATCGAAGCCGAAGGGGGAGTCCGGCCATACTGTCCAGAAGGGCGCTAAGGCCTCCATCGGTATCTTCCTCGCCGCCATCGTCATCGTCATGATCTGGGCAACCCTGACCTCTGAGCAGGTCGGCCTCATCACCGACCCGACCCTGCCACGTAACGAGGCAATCATGACGGTCATGCTGACCGCCGCTGCACTCATCGTGATGATCACCAAGATTCCGGCCGCGGACGTTCTCAACACCCCAGTGTTCAAGTCCGGCATGTCTGCCTCGATGTGTGTTCTGGGCGTCGCTTGGCTCGGCACCACCCTAATCAACCACTACCTCGAAGACATCCAGGCAATGGCTGGTGACATCATCAAGTCCGCTCCGTGGATGCTCGCCGTGGTTCTCTTCTTCGCAGCAGCGCTCCTGTACTCCCAGGCAGCTACCACCAAGGCACTGCTTCCAGCTGCTCTCGCTCTGGGTGCAAGCCCACTTACCGCGCTGGCAGCATTCCCAGCAGTTTCTGCTCTGTTCATTCTCCCGACCTACCCAACTCTGCTTGCAGCGGTCGAGATGGACGATACTGGTTCTACCCGCATCGGAAAGGCCGTCTTCAACCACCCATTCCTCATCCCGGGTACGGTCTCCATCGTGGCCTCTGTCCTGCTGAGCTACCTTTTGGGTGCAGTTATCGCCTAGCTTCTTGAGGCACCTGAATTACCCACCACAAAAGGTAAGTTTAAAGCCAGCCGCTTGGCCCCCAAATCTTTGAATTTGGCCGGATCAAGCGGCTTTTTCTCGGTAGCATAAAGCCATGACTACCCACCTGACAGACGTTGAAATCGCCCAGGCTCACCACCTCGAGCCCATCACCGATATCGCAGACCGCGCCGGCATCCCGGCAGAAGCTCTCATCCCTTACGGCAACACCAAAGCCAAAGTCGACATCACCAAGCTGGATCACTCTAAGCCCAAGGGCAAGCTGGTCTTGGTAACGGGTGTTTCGCCAACTCCTGCCGGCGAAGGCAAGTCCACCACGCTCATCGGCCTCACCGATGCGCTCTCCCTCCTCGGCCACAAGGCCATCGTCGCTCTGCGCGAGCCTTCTCAAGGCCCAGTCATGGGCATCAAGGGTGGTGCCGCTGGCGGCGGTTACTCTCAGATCGTCCCAATGGAAGACATCAACCTGCACTTCACCGGTGACTTCCACGCCATTGCCGCCGCCACCAACACTCTTGCGGCAATCATCGATAACCACATCCATCAAGGCAACCAACTAGGCATCGATCCTCGACGCGTGACCTGGCAGCGCTGCCTCGACGTCAACGACCGTGCACTGCGCAACGTCGTCACCGGACTCGGTGGACCCGCCCACGGAGTCCCGGCAGAAACTGGTTTCACCATCACCGCAGCGTCCGAAATCATGGCAATCCTGGGCTTGGCTACGGACCTCGAGGATTTGAAGAAGCGCCTCGGTGACATCACCGTCGGCTACACCTACGATCAAAAGCCCGTCACCGCACGTGAGCTCAACGCAGAAGGCGCGCTCACCGCGCTTATGCGCGATGCCCTGAACCCGAACTTGGTCCAGACCCTGGGCGGCACCCCGGCATTCGTGCACGGCGGCCCGTTCGCCAACATTGCCCACGGCTGCAACACCTTGCTGGCTACCCAGACTGCTATGGAGTTCGGCGACATCGTCCTCACCGAAGCTGGCTTTGGTGCAGACCTTGGTGGCGAGAAGTTCATGGACATCAAGGCTCGCTTTGGCGATCTCGACGTCGCCGGTGCAGTGGTCGTAGCAACCATCCGCTCCCAGAAGTACAACGGCGGCCAGGCTCGTGAAGACCTCACCACCGAAAACCTGGATGCGCTGCGCAAGGGCATCGTAAACCTAGAGCGCCACGTAGAGAACCTACGGAAGTTTGGCCTACGCCCAGTTGTCGCTCTGAATTCCTTCTTCACCGATACCGACGCCGAGCGTGAGTTCATGCGCACGTGGGCTGAGGACTTCGGTGTTGCTCTCGCCGAGGCAGACGTCTGGGGCAAGGGCGGCGAAGGCGCAAAGGAACTTGCTCAGACGCTCATCGACAACCTGCAGGACGGCGCAGCCCACCAGCTCTACGACCCAGCAGAGGGCGTCGAGAAGTCCATCGAGACCGTCGCCAAGGAAATCTACCGTGCCACCCACATCGAGTATGGCCCCAAGGCGAAGAAGGACCTGCAGTACATCAAGGACAACGGCTGGAATGAATTCCCAGTCGTCATCTCTAAGACGCAGTATTCCTTCTCGGACAACCCGTCTGCGCTGGGGGCACCGGAAGACCACACCCTGCATGTGCGCGAGCTTCTGCCACGTACCGGCGCTGGATTCATCGTCGTCCTTACCGGCGACGTCATGACCATGCCGGGTCTGCCTACGAAGCCGGCCGCGAACAACATCGACGTTGACACCAACGGAACCATCTCTGGTCTGTTCTAAAGACAGAAAATCAAAAAAGGCTGCCGAGTACTCGAAGATAACAATGTGTACTCGGCAGCCTTTGTTTATGAGTTGCTAGCTGTTAACTAGGAAACGTCCGCCGTGGACCCGGGCCAGCCCGGGTACTCCGGAGGGGTGCCGCCGAACTCGGGGCACAGCTTTTGGAAGGAGCACCAGCCGCACAGCTTCGAGGTCTTTGGCCGGAAGACGCCCTCTTTGCCGTCACCTTCGATTTTCGCCCACAAATCGCCAAGGTCGCGCTCGAAGTACTCCAGCTCCTCCCGAGTTGGTGCAAGGAACATCGAGTCCAGCACCTTGAGGTACATCAGGCGCAGCTGGGCTGGAATGGTCCCGAGGATGCGCCAATAGACCAGCGCATAAAAACGCATCTGGAACTGGGCATCGTGGCTGTAACGGGGGAGCGGCTTCTTGCCCGTCTTGTAGTCAACAACGCGCACCTCGCCCGTTGGCGCCACATCAACACGGTCGATAAATCCGCGGACCGGTACGCCGTTGGGCAAGACAGTATCGACGTACATCTCGCATTCTTGGGCGTCGAAGCCCTGCGGGTTTTCCATCTGGAAGTAACCCTTGACCAGGTCCCGGGCAGAGACGAAGAAGTCGAGAGTGGCGTCGTCAGGCACCAGCTCCTTAAGCTCCGAATCCGCCGCCACCATTTTCTCCCACTCCGGCTTAATCATCTTCACCGCAGTGGGGTAGTCGCGCTGCTCACGGGGAAGCTTGTGGGTGTTTTCGAGAACCGCGTGAACCAGCGTTCCCTTCACCTGTGCCAGCGTCTTCGGTTCGGGGAGTTTGTCAATTGCTCGGAAGCGGTAGAGCAATGGGCATTGCTTATAGTCAGAGGCCCGTGACGGTGAAAGCGCCAGCGGTCGGGGAGTGCGTGCATCAGCCATGGTCCTTTTAGCCTAGCGCCCGAGCATTCATGGCAAAGTAGGGGGTATGAGTATTTCGGATGAGTTCCTCGATTTTATTGCTGCAAGCCCTTCTTCCTATCACGCAGCGCACGAAGTAGCGCGCCAATTGGAGGAGGAAGGCTTCGTCCGTCAAGATGAATCCGCCGAGTGGTCAGCGGCGCCTGGCGGACACGTCATGGTTCGCGGTGGCGCAGTAATGGCTTGGTATGTGCCCGAAGGTGCGGACAAGAACTCGGCCTTCCGCATCGTAGGCTCTCACACTGACTCACCAGGCTTGGTCCTAAAACCCACCCCGGACTTTGATTCCGCCGGCTGGCAGCAAGTCGCAGTGGAAATCTACGGCGGCGCGCTCCTGCATACGTGGTTCGACCGCGAGCTCACCGTTGCTGGCCAGGTAGTCACCAAGGATGGCGAGCACCACCTGGTCAACACCGGCCCAATCCTGCGTCTGCCTTCTTTGGCCATCCACCTCTACCGTCAAGACGAGTTCAAGCCGGACCGCCAGCACAACATGCAGCCAGTGCTTTCCGTTGGCACTCCTGATGCCTCCGTCTTGAGCGTCGTTGCGGAAAAGATCGGTGTGGAAAAAGACGAGATCTCGGCCTTTAATCTCATCACCGCTGACGCGCAGCGCGGTGCCGTCTTCGGCGTCGGTGAACCACTCATCGCAGCTGGCCGTATGGACAACCTGGCTTCGGTCCATGCTTCCTTAGTAGCCATGAAGAACGCGGCACAGAAGGGCGCGGTTGCGCATAACGACGTCCTCGTTATGGCCGCCTTCGACCACGAGGAGGAGGGCTCTTCCTCCCGCTTTGGTGCTGCTGGTCCAATCCTGGCGGACGTGCTGGGCCGTACCGGCCGCGCACTCGGCGCCAACGAAGAGGAGCGCTACCAGATGTTCGCACGCTCCTCCTGCGTATCTGCCGACGCCGCGCACTCCGTACACCCGAACTATGTAGGCAAGCACGATCCGACACACCATCCGATCATCGGCAAGGGTCCGGTCACCAAGATCAACGGTAATCAGCGCTATGCCTCCGACGCCACCACTGTTTCCTTGTGGGAACGCGCGTGTGAGCGAGCAGGAGTTCCTTTCCAACGCTTCGTGGGCAACAACGACGTCCCGTGTGGCTCCACCATCGGCCCCATCACCGCAACGCGGCTCGGCATCGACACTGTCGACGTCGGAGTGCCCATGCTCTCGATGCACTCGGCCCGCGAAATGGTCGGCGAACGCGACCAAGTATGGATGGGCGAGGCCATTGAGGCATACTTGGTAGGTTAACTAGACCCTCTCCACAGAAAGCATAGGAATCCCCACGATGCCTTACTCCGGACCATTTCACTATGGCGATCGCGTCCAGCTGACCGATGCTAAGCGCCGCCACTACACCGTGGTGCTCGAAGAGGGCGGGGAATTCCACTCGCACAAGGGCATCATCCGCCACGACGAGATCGCCGGAATGGACGAGGGCTCTGTCGTGCGCTCGACTTTGGGCAGCGATTTCCTGCTCTTCCGCCACCTCATGGTGGACCACGTGCTGTCGATGCCGCGCGGCGCCGCCGTCATTTACCCCAAGGACTCTGCTCAGATCCTGGTGGAGGGCGACATCTTCATGGGCGCCCGCGTCCTGGAGGCAGGCGCGGGTTCTGGCGCGCTTTCGATGACTCTGCTGCGTGCTGTGGGCCCAGAGGGCCACGTCTTCTCCTACGAGGTTCGCGACGATCATCTCGAGTACGCGGTGGACAACGTCAAGGAATACTTCGGTAATCAGCCGGAGTGGTGGTCGCCGCGCTTGGGTGACTTGGCCGATGTCACCGTCGACGAGTTGGGCGGCCCAGTTGACCGCGTCATCCTCGATATGCTCGAGCCATGGGAGCACCTCGAGAAGGTGCGCGACATCCTGATTCCTGGCGGCGTGTTCATGACCTACGTGGCCACCGTCCCACAGCTGATGAAGGTCATGGAGGGCATCCGCGAGCTGCAGTGCTTCACCGAGCCTAAGGCTTGGGAGTCCCTCGTGCGCGAGTGGAAGGTCGAGGGCTTGGCTACCCGCCCAGAACACCGCATGAACGCACACACCGCATTCCTCATCTGGACGCGCCGCCTTGCCGACGGCGTAACCCCGCCGCGCCCGCAGCGCCGCGCTCGCAAGTAACGCCGCCCAAGCCCTGCGCGCCAAACACAGCACACCAGGGTGCACCCTCACGAATGAGGGGTACCTAACCTTGCGGAGAGCCGTACGCGCTAGTGTGTAGCTATGAACGACGCAAGTCACACCGCCGACCTCAAACGGCAGATTGATCAGCTCGCCGAGCGCAACACCAAGCTCGCATCCTTGTTGCAGGACTCTCGCAACAAGCTGCAGCAGATGCTCGCTGAAGTCAACGCCCTTTCCGAGCCTGCTTCGACCTATGGCGTCTTCCTCGGATACTCAGGCCGCGAGCACGACTCCCGCCGTGATGCCGAGGTCTATACCAACGGCAGGCCCATGCGCCTGAAGATCTCGCCCAACTTGGAGCCGGGCAGCCTCAGCGTGGGCCAGCAGGTGCGGCTTGGCGACGGCTTCGTGGTCGTCGAAGGCTGCGGGCATCCAGATACCGGCAACCTTGCCACCGTGCAGGAAAAAGTCGATGACTCTCGCGCCATCGTGGCTAATTCCTCTGGTGAGGAACAGGTCGTTCTGCTCGCCACCCGTCTCCGCGAGGGCGTACGCGCTGGCGACACCATCCTCATCGACTCCAAGTCCGGCGTCGCACTAGAGAAGATCGAAAAGACCGAGGTTGCGCAGCTCTCGCTGGAGGAAGTTCCTGACGTCACCTACGAGGACATCGGCGGCCTCGACGCGCAGATCTCCCAAATCCGCGACTCCGTGGAGCTACCCTTCCTGCATCCGGATCTCTACCGCCAGTATGACCTCGAGCCGCCCAAAGGCGTGCTCCTATACGGCCCTCCCGGCTGTGGCAAGACCCTGATCGCCAAGGCAGTGGCCAATTCTCTTGCCAATAAGATGGGCAGCGCCGGCCCGAGTTACTTCCTCAACGTCAAGGGCCCAGAGCTGCTCAACAAGTATGTCGGCGAGACCGAGCGCCGCATTCGCCTCATCTTCGAGCGCGCCCGCGAGCTGGCGGCTCTCGACGCCGCGCGTCCTGTCATCGTCTTTTTCGACGAGATGGAGTCCATCTTCCGCACGCGTGGCTCCGGCGTGTCCTCCGATATGGAGACCACCGTGGTCCCACAGCTGTTGACGGAGCTCGACGGCGTCGAGAAGCTGGGCAACGTCATCGTCATCGGTGCCACCAACCGCGAGGAACTCATTGACCCCGCGATTATGCGCCCGGGCCGCCTCGACATCAAGATTCGTGTGAACCGCCCCAACAAGCAGGGCGCACGCGATATCTTCTCCCGCCACTTGGGGGAAAAGGTCCCGCACCAGGGCGATGTCGATGCTCTTATCGACGCCGCGGTAGAGGATCTGTATTCGGAGCGCCCATTCGTGCGCTTGCACTACTTGAACGATGAGCCGCGCATTCTCTACTACCGCGACTTCGTGTCCGGCGCGATGATCGCAAACATCATCGCCCGCGCGAAGAAGCTGGCCATCAAGGAGGCTCTGGCCGGGGATGCCCGCGCAGCCCAAGGCATCACCGAGAATCACTTGCGCCAAGCGATCGCCGCGGAGCAAGCGGAGTCCGAGTATGTCCCAACCTCCGCAAGCCCGGAGGAGTGGACAAAGATTGTCGCGGGAACCGAGGCTGGCGCCGAGGGCACCCGCGTTGAGTTGATGGGTTTTAGGAGCACCTCATGGCACGCGTCTTAGGAACTGAAACTGAATACGGCATCTCCACGCCAACTAACCCGGAGATGTCACCTATTGTCACCTCGACTCACGCGGTCGTCGCTTATGCAGCGCTGCATACAGGGGCCCGCTCGCGCTGGGATTTCCGGGAGGAACACCCGCTGCGAGATTCCCGGGGCTTCGACCTCAAGCGCTACCAGACGGTACCCATCGTGGACCCCAACGCCATTGGTGTTGCCAACGTGGTCACCGCCAACGGCGCGCGCTTCTACGTCGATCACGCGCACCCCGAGTATTCCTCGCCAGAGTGCACCAATGCTTGGGACGCCATGCTTTACGACGCTGCCGGTGACCTCATCCTGCGCCGCGCCGCCGCGTCCGTCGCGGAACTCACAGAGCAGGGCACTTCGGTGCTCGTCAACCATGATCCGTGCCCGCCGCTGAAGTTCTACAAGAACAACGTGGACGGCAAGGGCGCGTCCTATGGTTCCCACGAGAACTACCAGTATCGCCGCAGCACCGACTTTGGCGACATCGCTGCGGGACTCATTCCCTTCTTTGTCGCCCGCCAGGTAGTCATTGGTGCAGGACGCGTGGGCAGGGGACAAGACGGCGAGGAGGCCGGCTTCCAAATTTCCCAACGTGCCGACTACATCGAGCAGGAGATCTCGCTAGAGACCACGCTCAACCGCGGCATCATCAACACTCGTGACGAGCCGCATGCCGTGGCAGAGGACTTCGGGCGCCTGCACGTCATCATCGGCGACGCGAACATGTCGCAGACCTCAAACTTCTTGAAGCTGGGCATGACCTCCTTGGTCCTCGATGCCATCGAAGCCGGCGTTGACTTTAGCGATCTGCAGCTGCGCGACGCCGTGGCCGAGGTATCTAAGGTCAGCCACGACCTCACCTTGACCCACAAGCTGCAGCTCAAAGACGGCCGCGAACTCACAGCACTCGAGATTCTCGCGGTCTACCGCGAGCGCGTCGCTGCGGTGACGGACGTCGACAAGCGCGTGCTCGAAGCCTGGGACGAGGTGACAGGCCTGCTGTCTGCCGCCCCAATGTCGGCAGCGCATCTCTTGGACTGGGTGGCCAAGTACCAGCTCATCAAGGGCTATATGGACCGCGGCGTGGATCCTGCGAACCCGAAGCTCGCGCTCATCGATCTTCAGTACACTGACATCGACCCAGCGAAGTCGCTATACCACGCGCTCGTGCGCAAGGGTCGCATGCGCACGCTCGTTAGCGATGAGGACATCGCCCGCGCTGCGGATAATCCGCCTCGCGACACCCGCGCCTTCTTCCGCGGCAGCATCACGCAGAAGTACAGCGAGGATCTGCTGGCGGCCAGCTGGCAGACACTGTCTTTCCGCACCCCGACGGGCACGGCAACCGTAGCGCTGGACGATACGCGCGGGCTTGGCGCTGACGACGTCGAGAAGCTCATTGCGGACTCCGCAGACTCCCAGGAGCTATTGGCCAAGCTCGGCCACATGGGCGTAAACGTCGAGTACTCTAAACATGGTTAAGAAAGGAAAAGTAGAGCTATGAGTGGAAACCAATCCCAGGTCAACGCTGGCAACGGCGGAAACGACGGCGACGCATCTGAGGACTTGGCCGCAGGCCAGGTTAGCATCAACAGCGCCGGCACCGAGGATCTCCTTGACGAGATCGACGGACTGCTGGAGAACAACGCCGAGGAATTCGTGCGCGCTTACGTACAAAAGGGCGGCGAATAATCGTGGGGGAACTCGCCACAGGTCCGGTCTATGCCCGCCGCATTATGGGAATTGAGACCGAATACGGAATCACCTCGAGTGCCAGCGGCGATCAACGGAGAATGACTCCGGACGAGATCGCCCGCATCCTTTTCCGTCCCGTGGTGGACGAGTACTCCTCCTCGAATATCTTTCATCCCAACGCCTCACGCTTGTACCTCGATGTAGGTTCCCACCCGGAGGTGGCCACCGCGGAGTGCGATAGCCTCACCCAGCTCATCAACTATGAGCGCGCTGGCGACCGCGTGGTTGATGACTTAGCACGCCGCGCTGAGGAAGCTCTCGCGGCGGAACAACAGCCCCGCGCGGTGTACCTGTTCAAGAACAACGTTGACTCGGTCGGCAATTCCTATGGTTGCCACGAGAACTACCTCATCAGCCGGCACGTGGTGCTCAAGGATTTGGGCGTAGCCCTGCTTCCATTCATGATTACCCGCCAGCTGATCTGCGGTGCGGGAAAGGTTCAGCCCGCGCGAGGCGAGGAATCAGCGCACTTCCTGCTTTCGCAGCGCGCCGACCAGGTGTGGGAAGGCGTTTCTTCCGCGACCACTCGTTCGCGCCCCATCATCAACACCCGCGACGAGCCGCACGGTGACTCAAAGCGCTTTCGCCGCATGCACGTCATCGTGGGCGATTCCAACATGTCCGAGCCGACGTTGGCGCTCAAGGTCGGCTCTGCGTTGTTGATGCTGGAGATGCTCGAGGCCGGATTCGACGTTCCGCGCTTCGAGGTTGTTGATCCGATTCACCACATTCGCGAGATTGCCAGGGATACGACGGGGCGAACGCCGCTGCCATTGGCTGATGGTTCCACGATCACTGCGTTGGAGGTGCAGCAGGCGCTATGCGACGCCGCCCGCCGCTGGCTTAACGAGCGCGAAGACGCAGGCACCCCGTCGGCTGAGATGGCGCGCGTGGTCGACTTGTGGGAGCGCACATTGCATGCCATTGAGACCCAGGACTTCTCGGGCGTTGACCGCGAGATCGATTGGGTTATTAAGCGCGGACTGCTAGACCGTTACCGCGACCGCCTGGGCGGGGAGTGGGGCCACCCGAAGCTGGCACAGATTGACCTGACCTATCACGACATCCGGCCGGACCGCGGTTTGTTCAGCATCTTGGAAAGCCGCGGAATGGTGGAGCGTTGGACCACTGACGAAGCAATTGCTAAGTGCATCAACACCCCGCCGCAGACCACGCGCGCCAAGTTGCGCGGGCAGTTCCTGGCGGAGGCGCGCAGGCTGGGATCTAATGTCACTGTGGACTGGACACGCTTGAAGGTCAACCGCCCTGAGCCCATGACGGAGGAGTTTTCTGACCCGTTCGTTTCAGAGGATCCCCGCCTGCAAGCGTTGTTAGACTACATGGAGCATAACGCCTAGTTCCCGTGCCTGCCTAGATCCCGTGCGTATGGTTGGCGCGGTGCAGGTATGCGCGCTGTATTCTTAAATAAACCTGTTTGCATATAACCGATGTGAAGGAGCATGCCCGCATGGCTGAAGGGAATCCGGCAAAGCGCGACGAGGCCGTCGAGCGGCTGACCAACCTTTCCTTTGCCTTGCAAGGCGCGGCACATGGTGGCGGCAGCCCGGACCGCAGCGCGGCTTGGATCCGCAAGAATGTCGAGGGTTATCAGAATCGCAGCGATGAGGCCTTCTTGAAGCAGCTCTCGCGCGACGTCGTCACGCTGCAACGCGCGGGTGTCCCAGTGGTCCACTCCAGTGGCGAGAATGGATCGATGTACCGCCTCAACCAGGACGAGTACCAGCTGCCGCCCGTTGACTTCACTCCTGAGGAGGCCATGGTCTTGGGCGTGGCTGGCGGAATTGGCAAGCCAGGCGGCTTGAGTGACTTCACGCTGTCGGCGTGGACGAAGATCGCAGCCTCTGGTGCATCCCGCGACCTGAGCGGCGCACCCGTCTACGTTGCGGTCAACGACATCACCCGCATCAGCCCGGAGCTGACCACCGCAGTCATCACGGCGGTGCGCGCGCATCTCCGCATTACTTTTGATTACTACGCCACGCCCTCCTCGCCGGCAGTGCGGCGCACGATGGACCCGTGGGGACTAGTCAACCACAACAGCCGCGTGTACTTGGTTGGCTGGGACGTTGACCGTGAGGCGCCCCGCGTGTTCCGTGCAACGCGCATCGATAACGTCAAAAGGTCGCGCCAGGACGCCACGCACCTTACTGTGCCTGGCCCGCTGCAAGACCTCGTTGTTGAGGCTCTCCAACGCGGCGAGACCGTGGACGCGCTCGTTTCAATCCCGCAGGGCAGCGCGCTCGAGCTCGCTGCTGCTGGCACCCAGCGGGAAGATGGGCTCTATGCCATGAATGGAGTGGAAAAGGACTGGCTTGTTCGCACTGCTGCTAGCTATGCACCAGGCGTTGAGGTCCTCGAGCCCGCCGCGGTTCGCGCCGCCATCATCGAGCTGCTTACCGCAGAACGCCCGCAGGAAGGGGAGAAGTAGACATGGCTGATGGTTCCCAAAAGCTCCAAGCGCTGGTGCGCTCACTTAATCTGATTCCCTATTTCCGCAACCACCCTGGGCAAAGCCCAATGGAGGCCGCCACGGACCTGGGGATGACACCAGCGGAGCTCAAGGACGCGGTGGATCGCCTCTTTTGTTCAGGCGTTGGGCGTAATACAGAGGACCTCATCGATCTTTCCTTTGATTACCGCGACGGTATCCAGATCTACAACGATCAGGGCTTGACCCAGGCACTGCGTCTCACGCCTACGGAGGCGGGCGCGTTGCTGCTGACCCTCGAGTCCTTGGAAGCCATGCCGGGTCTAATCGACACTGCCGCTGTGCGGTCCGCCGCTGCAAAGCTGCGCGACATCATGGACAAAAAGACCGCAGCCATCTACGACTCGCTGGCGCACATCGACCCCACTGAGTCCGAGGTGCAGGCCGCGCTTGCGGGCGCCGTCGACAAGCGTCAACGCGTGCGCTTCAAGTACTGGTCCGCATCAAGCAACCAAGAAAAGGAACGTACCGTCGATCCGGCGCGTATTTTCATCTTCGAATCGGAGCCCTACCTCGTTGCCTGGGACGAGTCTGTAGGCGCACACCGCACCTTCCGCCTTGACCGCATGCGTCAAGTAAAAGTGCTGGAAGAAAAGGTTAATCCGCGCGTTCGTCAGCTCGACTTTGACCCTGCCCAGCCTTTCGAAATGCGACACGCCAAGACTGCGCAACTAGAGATTCAACCAGAATTCACTTGGCTTGCTGAGCAGCACGATATGACTTTGGGTAAGACCCTAGAAAATGGTCGTGTAGCTGCAACGATGCCAATTGGTGGTGAGGACTGGTTTATTCGTTTCGCACTCAGCCAAGCAGATAGAGTGCGAGTTGTGGGCCCTGAAACGCTTGTTCAAGCAATTGCAGATCGGCGAATCGCGGCCCTTAAGCGTTATACTCAATAGCCGAAAGTTAACTCAATAGACCAGCTCCACATGAGCCTGTCGAACAGAAAGAGGCACCCATGCCAATCGGTCCTAGGGAATTACTTATTATCCTTCTCGTCGTCGTCCTGCTTTTCGGCGCCAAGAAGCTGCCTGAGCTGGCTCGCTCTATGGGCCGTTCGATGCGCATTTTCAAGTCTGAGGTCAACGAAATGAAGGCTGAGAATGAACAGCAAGGCCAGCTCGCAAAGCCTGCGAATCAGACTGATGAAGAGTTCTGGAACAGCCCGGAAATGCAGCCTCGCCAGACCCAGCCGCGTTCTGAAGGCAACCCAAACTCATAGATGTGGTGAGCGCTTCTGACACGCAATAGCCGTGTCGGAGGCGCTTTATTCGTTCCAGATTTTTCTTTTCACGGAAGGTCGATGTCAATGTCTGCACAGGGAAGTGTTGCTGGCCAACAAAGGCCAGCGCGTAAGCGACCCCTGCTCAAGAGGTTCGGCAAGCGTAAGTCCAATCCCATGGGCGAGATGACGCTGGTTGAGCACCTTCAGGAGTTGCGCAAGCGCATCGTCATTTCACTCGTCGTGCTCGCCATCGGCGCCGTCATCGGATTCATCTGGTACGAACAAGCTCCCTTGGGGCTGCGCCCGCTAGGCGAGATCCTGCGTGGCCCATATTGTGAACTTCCTGCTGAGCGCCGCGCCTCCTTCAGCGCTGACGGGGAGTGCCGCCTCTTGGCCACCAGCCCGTTTGAAATGCTGACTTTGCGCTTGAAAGTGGGCACACTCGCTGGCACTGTGCTGGCCTCACCGGTTTGGCTGTACCAAATCTGGGCGTTCATCGTGCCTGGCCTGCACAAGAATGAGAAGAAGTACACCTTCATCTTCGTTACCACCGCCGTCATTCTCTTCGTTGGCGGCGCCGTACTGGCCTACTACATTCTCTCCGTCGGCCTTGAGTTCCTCATGAGCATGGGCGAGGAGTTCCAAACGGCCGCTCTGACTGGTGAGCGCTACTATTACTACCTTCTCGCGATGCTCCTCATCTTCGGCGTGAGCTTTGAGATCCCGCTGCTGGTAGTCATGCTCAACATCATCGGCATCTTGGAATACCGAGTGATCAGGAACAAGCGCCGCATCATCTTTGTGGTCATCCTCATCTTCGCGGCGGTGGTTACTCCGGGCCAGGAAGTCTTCTCGATGATCGTCTTGGGCGTAGCGCTCGAGGTCCTCATCGAATCCGCGTTCCAGTTCTGCCGCATCAATGACAAACGGCGCAACCGCAACCGTCCGGATTGGTTGGATGTGGACGACGAGTCTGCTTCGGCGTTGGATGACGACACCACGGGTATCGGGCTGCCTACGCCGGTTGAAGCCGCACAACCTGTTTCTTCCTCGCACCTGGCACCCCGCACTCATGGCGCGCCGCCAACCGCACCTTCCGCAGCGCCTAACTCGGCGCCAAGTACGCCGCCTAACGCGGGCTTCTTCGACGACGTCCTGTAGCAGCGGGTAACCTGAGGACTTATGACTTCCACACACCTGGATACCTTCCGCGATAGACTGTCCCACCCGCTGGATGATTTCCAGGTTAAGGGATGCCGAGCCGTTGAAGAAGGACACGGTGTTCTCGTCTGCGCGCCCACCGGCGCGGGCAAGACCATTGTGGGCGAGTTCGCTGTGTCCCTGGCGCTAAGCCGCGGAACCCGTTGCTTCTACACCACGCCCATCAAGGCGCTGAGCAACCAGAAGTACCACGATCTTGTCGCCGCACACGGCGCGGACGCCGTCGGCCTGCTCACGGGCGATGTCTCCATCAACTCCCGGGCAGAAATCCTCGTCATGACCACTGAGGTTCTGCGCAACATGATTTACGCAGAGTCCGGGGCGTTGGACCGCCTAAGCCACGTGGTCATGGATGAAGTCCACTTCCTCGCCGATGCCTCTCGCGGCGCAGTGTGGGAAGAGGTCATCCTGAATCTCGACGAGAGTGTCTCCATCATCGGCCTGTCCGCCACAGTGTCCAACTCGGAGGAGTTCGGCGAGTGGCTTTCCGCCGTGCGCGGCGACACCACGGTTATTGTCTCTGATCATCGCCCGGTGCCTTTGGACCAGTGGATGATGATTGGCCGCAAGATCTACCCGCTGTTTGAGCCCGAGTCCGGCGGCCAAGTCAATGCCGAGTTGGCACGGCGCATCCGTCGTCTTGAGGCGGGCGATAGCGACGACGGGCGCAACGACGCCCATTCGGGCCAGGGCTTCCGCGCCCGTGCCCGCCACAAGGGCGGTGACCGCGATGCACGTAACTCCCGCGGTGGGCGGGGTGGCCGCGGCCGTTCCGGCGCCTCCCGCCCGCAGGACCGCTACCGTCCGCTGGGCCGCCCTGAGACTCTCCAGGTGCTGCAGGGCATGGACATGCTCCCTGCCATCACGTTCATCTTCTCCCGCGCGGGTTGCGATGGCGCGCTCCACCAGTGTCTGCGCAGCCGCATGGTGCTCACCTCACAAGAAGAATCCGAGCGCATCAAGGCCATCATCGACGCAGGTGTCGAGGGCATTCCAGAAGAAGATCTTCAGGTCCTTGACTTCAAGCGTTGGCGCGAAGCATTGTCCCGCGGCTTTGCGGCCCACCACGCGGGAATGCTTCCTGCATTCCGGCACATCGTCGAAGACCTCTTCGTGCAAGGCTTAGTCCGCGCCGTATTCGCCACCGAGACTCTTGCCTTGGGCATCAACATGCCTGCTCGCACGGTCATCCTGGAAAAGCTGGTGAAGTTCAACGGCGAGGCGCACGTCGATCTCACCCCGGGCCAGTACACGCAGTTAACCGGCCGCGCGGGTCGTCGCGGCATCGACACCATCGGCAATGCCGTGGTGCAGTGGGCCCCAGCTATGGATCCGCATGCGGTCGCAGGTCTGGCCTCCACGCGTACCTACCCGCTGATTTCCACGTTTGCGCCCGGCTACAACATGGCTATCAACCTGCTGGGCATGCTGGGCTTCGAGGAGTCACTACGCCTGCTCGAGAAGTCCTTCGCGCAGTTCCAAGCTGATGGCTCGGTCGTCGAGGAGACCCGTGAGATCGAAAAGGCGGAGCACCGCGTGCGGGAGCTGCGCAATCAGCTTGACGACGCCATCGATGCACTCGCACCTCCATCACGCGATGGTGAAGACCCAGCAGAGGTCCTCATGGACTACATCCGCCTGCGTCGCAAGCTCACCGACGAGGAGAAGTCGGTGCGCGCCAACAACAATGCGCAGCGCAACCAAGAGGTCGCCGTGGTGCTCAGCCGTCTCCAGCTGGGCGACGTCATCGCCATCGCTGGAAAGAAGCATCCCATTCTTGCCGTCGTGGTCACTCCCGCGAATCAAACCGCGGACCCACGCCCATGGGTGACTACCGAAACTGGATGGTCCGGCCGCATCGATGTCTCCGGCATCAACAATCCGCCAATCGTCGTGGGCCGCATGAAGCTCCCGCGTCCGGTGCAGAAAAACCCGCGTCGCAACACCAAGTTCATACAAGATTCCTTCAAGCGCAACCGCTACGACCGCCCAAAGAAGATGCGCATGGCGCCGCGCAACCGCACCAACAAGAAGGTGGGCGAGCTACGCGACGCCATCCGCAACCATCCGGCCCACTCGTGGCCAGCAACCGACCGCGAGCAACTGGCGGGTATCGCGCAAAAATTGGCGCGGCGCGAAAGGGACCTCGAGAAGGTCAGCAAGAAGGTCGAGCGGGCTACCGATACCTTGGGCAAGACCTTCGGACGTATCGTCGACTTGCTCTCTGAAATGGATTACGTCGAGTTCGAAGGCTTTGGCGAAGACCGCCGCCCAGTCATCACCGATGAAGGCGAGCGCCTTTCCCAGATCCACAGCGAGTCAGACTTGCTCGTAGCGCAGTGCTTGAAGCGTGGCATCTGGAATGAGCTAGACCCAGCGGAGCTAGCCGGTGTGGCATCCCTGTGCCTCTTTGAAAACCGCAAGGAAACCCGTGGCGAGCTGGAAGCGGCCACGGATGCCATGGCCGATGCCATGGAAGCTACGTATCGCATCTACACCGAGCTCATTGCCGACGAGGCCCGCCATAACCTCCCACGCACCCGTGAACCGGAAGCCGGCTTCGCACTCGCCATCCATCAGTGGGCCGCCGGAGCCCCGCTGGGATACTGCATGGCTGCCGCGAACGAAGCTGGTGCGGAACTTACCCCCGGCGACTTCGTGCGCTGGTGCCGCCAGGTGGTGGACATGCTGCAGCAGATCGCCAAGACCGGCTACGAGGAAGACATCCGCCGCAATGCCCGGCGCGCCATCGATGCAATTCAGCGCGGCGTCGTGGCCATCGGCGCTTAAGCACACCGCGTCCCCTGAAATGAAAGGGCGCGGGGTGCGCGGGTAGGCTCATGCACATGTCTGATTCGAACAGTACTTTTCCAGTGTCTGTATACGCCGACCGCTTGCAGCGGGCTCAAGAGGTATCCGCTGAAAAGGGGATTGACCTGCTTATTTTGGGTACCGGTGCCGACTTTGCTTATCTCACTGGTTCCTGGGTCTCCTCCCACGAGCGCTTAACCGCTTTGGTGCTTGGCCCCACGGGCAAGCCTTTCATCGTTGCCCCGTCTACGGACATCGAAACGCTTAGCTCCTCGCCTGTGGCGCAGCTCGGTTTGGAGTTGCGCGGCTGGAGCGATGGCGAGAACCCTTATGAGCTCGCCTGCGAGCCTCTGCGCGCCACGACATCTTCCAGTACCCCCACGGTGGCGCTTGGTGCATCGCTGACCGCTGACCACGTCTTGCGCATCCAGGGCCTGCTTGCTGAGTCCGCCCAGTCTGGTGCACAGCCTCAGTACGTGCTGGCCACCTACTCCTTGGCCGAGTTGTTTACCCGCAAGGACGCCGCCGAGCTGGAGGAGCTGACCAAGGCGGGCGCGGCTATCGACGCCGTCCACGCTGCTGTTCCTGGTCTGCTCAAGGCAGGACGCACCGAGGCTGACGTCGCAGCGGACCTGCGCGACCTGATCCTCCGCCAACACGTGGAGGTCGACTTCATCATCGTCGGTTCTGGCCCCAACGGTGCCAACCCGCACTACGACTACGGTGACCGCGTGCTGAGCAAAGGCGATCCAGTGGTCGTTGACATCGGAGGCACCCTGCCTTCGGGTTATCACTCCGACACCACCCGTACTTACGTTGTGGGCGGAGATCTGAGCGCAGCGCCTCAGGACTTCCAGGACGCTTACGCAGTACTGGAGCGCGCCCAGGCAGCTGGCCGCGCAGCAGCCAAGCCCGGCGCGACTGCACAGGAAGTCGACCGCGCTACCCGTGAGGTCATCGAGGAAGCTGGCTACGGCGAGTACTTTACGCACCGCACCGGACACGGCATTGGCCTGTCTACCCACGAGGAGCCCTTCATTATGGCTGGCAACGAGTTGGTCCTTGAGGAGGGCATGGCCTTTTCCATCGAGCCGGGCATCTACGTGCCAGGCAAGTGGGGCATGCGTCTTGAGGACATCGTGTACACCACCGCGGATGGATACGAATCCGTCAACCAGGCCCCCCGCGAGGTCCGCTAGATGGCAGGTGTGTTAATCCTCGGCGGGCGCAGTGACATCGGTGGCGAGATTGCGCAGCGTCTTGCTCCGGGAAACGAAATTGTCCTTGCAGCACGCGGCACCCACGGCATGGACGAGCGCATTAAGAAGCTCCGTGCCGCGGGCGCAACTGCAGTCCATACTCTCGACTTCGACGCCACCGCCGTCGAGCAGCACCGTGCCATATTTCGTGCGGCACGTGAGCTGTGCGAGCACAGCGACGGAATCACCACCGCCGTAGTGGCTTTCGGCATCCTTGGTGACCAAGACCGTGCTGAGCACGATGAGGCCCATGCTTTCGATATCGCCTTGGTGGACTATGGCGCCCAGGTATCGATGCTGACGGTACTTGCTGATGAGATGACCCGCGGCCACATCATCGCCTTCTCGTCCATCGCTGGGTGGCGTGCCCGGCGCGCCAACTACGTATATGGCTCCACCAAGGCTGGTCTCGATGCTTTCTGCCAAGGACTTGCCGATCGCCTGCACGGCAGCCCGCTCGCACTCATTACCGCGCGCCCGGGCTTTGTCATCGGTTCCATGACCACCGGAATGAAGCCAGCACCGCTTTCGGTGACCCCAGACGCGGTTGCCGACGCCGTGGTTGATGCCATGTCTGGCAAGGGCGCGGGCACTGCTGACGCGCCGCGCAGCCGCACCCTCTGGATTCCGCGTCCCCTCCAGGCGTTGGCATGGGTCATGCGCGTGGTTCCGCGCCCCGTGTGGCGCCATATGCCGCGCTAGCTTGTTCTTACTTGTTACAGCAAAGGCGAATTCACGTCGAAGATAAACCCACGTGGTGCCAGCACGCGCAGGACCACTTCGGCGTCGCCTTCCGCGATGTCATGGAACACGAGCCCCTGCCACGGGGTGACCGTGATATCGACGTCGAGGCGTCCGATCAGGTCCGCGAACTCCGCTGGGATTACTCCCTTGTGCAGTCCTGCTCCTAGGTCAACGCGCCCTTCAGGGGTATGCTCAGCCAGCCAGCCGATGGGCTGGGCCGGCTTGTCCGAGGTCTCCGTTGCAGACAGCTTCAGCTCTTCCGTTCGGCCTGTATCCGCAGACGCTTCCTCCGGCGCCTTCGCCGCCGCTTCTTCAATCGCATTAACCAAGGCGGGCACGAGGTCCTCGATGGCCAGCACAGCGTCGGAAAGCACGCCCTGCGTAATCAGCTGAGCGCTGTCAGTGCCGCGTAAGAGCACGCCATAGTCGACGCCCTCCGCAACAATGTCGCCGCTTCCGTCATCGACGCCTAGGACAAGCTCAGAAGCCGCCTCCAGCCCCTCACAAACCGCCGCAATATCGCGGGCCAGTTCGCGCGCTGCTGCCGAGAGAGGGGAAGCCAAGACAGGCCGGCTTAGCGTGCTCAATGCAGGAGCGCTAACGCGAGCCACGAGCTGCGCTACGTCGTGGACACCGCGCAGCTCCAATGCTGCGTTCTGGGCGAGGTAGACATTGCCGTCGCCGAAATCCTGAGCCAGTCCTGCGATTTCAATCCAGTCTTCCGCCGTCGTCGCACCGGCTACCGGTTGGAAACGCGCGACGGTTCCATGGACGGCGTCGTCAAGCAGCAGCGGCGAACCTACGTGAGGCGTTTCAGTGATAACGTGGGGCGCTTCAGGGGTATCAGTCATGGCTGCGAGTCTAACCGTTGCGTTCACTGCCCCTAGATTCCGGTTGTAGAAAACACGTCAGCGGGTGTTGGCCACGGCATGTATGCCGCGGATGGGTAGGGTAGAGGCCATGCCATTCGTTCTGTTTATCGCCTATACCTTGCTTGAGACACTCGCCTTTTGGGCCGTGGCCAAGTGGATTGGAATCCTGTGGGCACTCGTGGCCTTGTTCGTGTCGATGTTCTTCGGCATGTCCCTCGCAGGTATTGAAATCCGCCGCATCATGAGCCGCCAGATTGTGCGCGGGCAAGACGGGATCTACTACATGGACGGAAACCAAGCTGGCAAGACCGCCGGCAACGTGGGCCTGACGCTGGCAGGCGGCCTGTTGCTATCGATGCCAGGGTTTGTCTCAACGCTCATCGGCGCGCTACTCATCTTTGCGCCAACGCGCTCCCTGGCGCGCACGATTCTCGCGGCTTCTATGGTGCGCAAGATTGAGCACATGGGCACCCGCATCTTTGAAGCTTCGCCCATGGCGCAGCACCATGATTCCTATGGAAGCTTCGGAAACGCTGCGGACTACGGTTCAGCAACCGGGTATCCAGGCGGTGCCCAGGGGAGCCGCCCAGAGCCGGAGGTCCTCGACGAGGAAGAGATCCGTCAGTGGACCGAGAACCTCGATCCTGATGACTTCACCGGTGGCTCGGCCGACGACTCCGGAAACGATGCGGGAGACTCCAAGAAGTAATGAAACAGTTTCTGTGCCGCCTAGCGCTTGCCGGCGTTTCAGGCGGCGTTACTTTTTGCACTGTTGAGCCACTGGGTTGGTGGCCCATGGGGATCCTCGGTATCGCGTTGCTCTTTGCCGCCTTGGTGCCGTGGAGAGCCTCAAGCGTGAGCCTGAAAGCTGGAGCCGCAATCGCCAGCCTTCACGCGTTTTTTCTCTATCTGCTCACCTTGCCGTGGATCGGGGAGTTGGTGGGTAATTTCCCCTACATTGCTTTGGCATTCTGGCTCTCCCTCTATGCCATCTTGCTAGGTATCGGCGGGGCTGCACTTGCCCGCATGAGGTCGGGTTTCCTCTTGTTCCCGTTCTTTTACGTAGCGGTCGAGATGTTGCGCTCGAGCGTTCCCTTCGGCGGCTTTTCCTGGGTCCGCCTTGCCTGGGGACAGATTGAAGGGCCGTTGGCTAATCTGGCGCCGTGGGGCGGGCCAGCGCTCATCACTTTCGCCACCGTCATGTGCGCGTGCGGATTGGTGGGTTTGGTACAGGCCCGCGGAAAACTCCGTGCGGCTGCGCTGGCGGCAGTGGTGCTTCCCTTGGTGGCAGGGCTCGCGGCGGGACTCGGTATCAACCGCCCGGACCATACTGTGGGCGAAGTCAAGGTAGCCGCGATTCAGGGCAACGTCCCGCGGATGGGCCTGGATTTTGCCGCCCAGCGCAGGGCCGTATTGGAAAACCACGTCCGAGTCACACAGGAAGCCGCCAATGCGGCCCAGGAAAACAAGGAAGACCCCATCGATCTGGTGATCTGGCCGGAGAATTCCTCCGACGTCAATCCTCTTAAGGATGCGCAGGCACGCATGCTTATCGACGCCGCCGTCGACGCCATCGACGCGCCCGTTCTGGTGGGTACGCTAACGAAGGACGCGGTGGGCTACCGCAACACCATGCAGGTTTTCGAGCCAGGTGGGGAAGTAGGAGAGCACCACTACAAGAAGTATTTGCAGCCCTTCGGCGAGACGATGCCTATGCGGAATTTCTTCCGCAAGTTCACGGACATGGTCGACCTAGCCAGCGATTTCAAGCCGGGCGACGGCCCCGGTGTGGTCACGATGAACGACGTTCTCGTCGGTGTGGCCACATGCTACGAGGTCTCTTTCGACCAGGCATTCCGCAGTTCGGTGAACAACGGTGCTCAAATTCTTTCGACGCCTACGAACAACGCCACCTTCGGTTACTCCGACATGACCTATCAGCAACTAGCCATGAGCCGCCTGCGCGCCTTGGAGACTGACCGCGCCGTGGTTATCGCCGCAACATCGGGAGTCTCGGCCATTGTCCATCCGGATGGCCGGGTGAGCCAACACAGCGAAATCTTTGAGCCGAAGTATCTCATTGAGACGCTGCCGCTGCGCAAGGGAGTGACCTTTGCCGTGAGGTATGGTTCGCTCCTGCAATGGCTCATGGTTATCATTGGAACAGTCAGCGCACTACTTGCTCTCCGTTCTGCACGCAGGACAGGCAATCTTGAAAAGCCAGGAGCCCGTGGCAAGCAACGTGCGCCTAAACAAAACTCTGCTACACCGGCAGCAAACAACGAGGAGCTTTAAAACGTGAGCACTACCCACGCTTCCACCTTGGTTATCATCCCGACCTACAACGAGATTGAGAACCTTCCGCTGATCACCGGCCGTGTCCGCAAGGCAACCCCAGAGGTCAGCATTCTGATCGTGGACGATAACTCGCCTGACGGCACCGGTGAGGCTGCAGACAAGCTGGCTGCTGAGGATGACAAGCTGCACGTCCTCCACCGTGAGGGCAAGGGCGGCCTCCTAGGTGCTTACATTGCTGGCTTCAAGTGGGGCTTGGAGCGCGACTACCAGGTCCTCTGTGAGATGGACGCTGACGGTTCCCACGCACCTGAGCAGCTGCACTTGCTCCTCGCTGAGATCGACAAGGGCGCGGACCTCGTCATCGGTTCCCGCTACGTACCGGGCGGCGAGACCATCAACTGGCCTGCTTCCCGCGAATACCTGTCCCGCTTGGGCAACTTGTACATCTCCGTGGCGCTGGGCGCCGGCCTGTCCGACATGACCGCAGGCTACCGCGCATTCACGCGTGAGCTGCTGGAGTCCATCGACTTCGACGACCTGTCGAAAGCTGGCTACATCTTCCAGGTTGACTTGGCTTTCCGCGCTGTCAAGGATGGCTGGGATGTACGCGAGGTACCAATCACCTTCACCGAGCGCGAGTACGGTGAGTCGAAGCTGGACGGCTCCTTCGTCAAGGATTCCCTCTTCGAGGTCACCAAGTGGGGCATTGCACACCGTTCCGAGCAGGCCAAGGACTTGGCTGGCGAGGTCAGCAACATCGCGTCCTACACTTACCGCCACAGCTCCCTTCCGGGCCTGGCTGGCAAGCTCAAAGAAGGCTTTGCCTGGACCGGCGACTTCGCTGACGAGGTACAGTCCCTGCTGAAGCACCAGTTCGGCAGCAAGTCTAAGTAGGCAAAGCAAGCCGAGTAGGCTCCGAGCGGCTCACCATGAGCCGCCTACTAAGACGAAAGGGGCGCGCTACATTCCCAGCAATGGGGAAGTAGCGCGCCCCTTTTGTGCGCTATGTACAGCATGTGTGGCGCTGCAGAAACCGAGTTCTAGCTCTGATTCTCCTGCTGCTCCTTGAGCAGACGAGCAGCGGAGCGGCGGCGGGAGCGCAGCTGATCGATGCGCTCGGTAAGCAGTTCGTCGAGTTCCTCGATGGAACGGCGCTCACGCAGCATGTCCCAGTGGGTACGTGGCGGCTTGGCTGGCTTGGATTCTACGCCTTCGCCCTCCATAAGGGTGCCCAGCTTACCGTTCTTACACATCCACTCCTCAGGAATTTCCGCATCATCTGCGAAAGGAACTTCGTAGATGTCACCGTCTTCGGTGCGGTACTTGACCATCTGGCGTGGTGCTAGGTCGTGGTCACGGTCCGTCTCGTAGCTGACGGCGCCCATACGGCTACCACGGAGTACGCGATCTGCCATGCAACATCATCCTTTTCATAAAGAGTGCTCGGAAGGGTTGATATAAATCACCCAAGAAACTAACAGTATAACGAAGTACAGCGTGCGTTTGTTCCCACCCCGGGTTAAATGGACTAAGGTGTAACAGGTGATCCGTCAAGCTAGCCGCGACCGTGCTGTCGCATCGTGTCAATGGTGCGGCAAGGAGATCCCACAAGGAGGGCGCGGACGCCCTCGCAAATTCTGTAGCGCATCATGCAAGCAACGCGCATATGAGCAGCGTAATAACGTTTCGGGTACATCAATTCCGAAGAACGCTGTGATCATGACTCCGGAGCGTGCTGATGAATTGCGGGATGGATTATTTGAACTACGCTGCTCAGCCGAGGACGTCGCAATGGCAGCGAAGGAAGGTGCAGATGGAGATGAGCTCCAGGAACTGTGTTCTGAACTCGTCGCCTTGGCACGTCGGCTCGAGGAATTGAGATAAGGAAAAATGCAGAAACTTCTAGGTAACCGCAAGCTGGTCATTTCCATTTTCGTGGTGCTAATTCTCGTCGCCACGGTGGTTGCACTTGGCCCGTTGTTCTATTCGATTTTCATGGGCCGTGGTGTCCAGACAAAGCCTGTTGATGCAGCGCACACCAAGCCAGCTAGCACCGATGTCGATGGCACCTGGAACGTTGTTGCTGGTACGCCACATAATTTCACCTCGGTTGGTTTCACCATCAACGAGGTTCTGCCTGCTGAGAAGACCACGACCTCCGGCTCCACCAAGGACGTGACCGGCCAGGCTGTCATTAAAGACGGCAAGATCGAAGAAGGCACGATCACCGTGGACATGACCACCTTGACCACGGATAAAAAGGTTCGTGACCAAAACATGAAGGACAAGCTGTTTATCACGCGCCAATTCCCTGAAGCCACGTTCACTCTGACTGAGCCTGCTGATATTTCTGCAGTGCCAGACGACGGCTCGGTGGCCAAGGTTAAGCTGACCGGCGACCTAACGATCAAGGGCAAGACCAAGAAGGTCACCCAGGAATTCGACGTTGTTCGCGACGGTGAGACCATCGTTATGGGCGGCAACATTCCGGTCAACCGTCTAGATTACGGAATTGAGACTCCAGAGATGATCGCGGCCAAGATTGAAAAAGAAGGCGAAGTAAACATTCGCGTCACGCTTCAGAAGTAACTAGCAATACGGAAGTAACTAGCAATACGCAGGCATGAACTCTCAACATCTAATCCCAGTCATCTGGTTCCGACTCGTGGTGCTCATTAGCTTCGCAGTATTCGTCGGCTTCCAGAAAATGTGGCTACTCCTTGGCATCGCAGTATTGCTCGGCATTCTTACGGGCTGGCAACTTATCACTGCATACAACCGCCGTTAGAGCACACCCGCAATTCCCACTCACACCACCGTTTAACGTCACAGTGACATTAAACGGTGGTGTACTCAGTTAGGGCAGAAGCAACCCCAAAAGCCGAAAAAGCCCAAATTCAGCCACCGCGTCCGAGCCAGACCAAAACCGGACCCAAACCGGGGGCAAGCAGTCGGACCAACAAGCCAGACCAACAACCGGGTCAATATAAATCCAACGAGTTGAGCCGCGCGAGTAGCCCAGGACAAAGCCAAGCCGCTCGGCGACGTCTGCACCCAGCCGGGGAAATGCGCGTCACAAGAACTAATTGATACGTGAGTGCCGACAAATCGATATAGATGCACGGGGACGTATAGACGTAACGCCACTATTCAATATTTGTCCGATAATGTACATTATGTCATTTAGGATTTGTGTCGTTATCCCCCGGGCCCCTTATATAAGGGGCCCACCTGACCTCACAACTAGCTCACGTGCGCCGGCTCTTTCAGTAGTTCCCCTGAGGTCTCCTCAGCGGGCAAAGGCTTACGGCGAACGAGTGCTGCGAATACTGCGCCCGTGATGTTCGCCCACACGGCTGCCACAACGCCTGGCAATGCAGCCTCAGGCGTAAAGAACTGCAGCGCCAGCGCGGAGGCCAAACCGGAGTTCTGAGTGGCAACTTCGATAGCCGTCGTACGCGCTGCTGCTTCGCGCTGACGAGTTACCTTTGCCGTGTAGTAACCAAAGAGGAATCCGATGACATTCTGAATGGCCACACCGAAGAATACAACAAGACCAACCGTCAGCAGCTTATCCTGCGACTTTGCCACAACCGCAGTAACCACTGCACCAATACCGACGATAGCCACCCACGGCAGCACCGGGATGACATAATCAACCGCCTTGCTTGCCACAACGCGCAGCAACAGGCCAAGTGCAACCGGGATTAAGACCGTCTGAACCAGCGACCACATCATACCCATTCCATCAACCTCAGCGCTCTGCCCCGCCAGCCACAGCATCAACAGTGGCGTCATAATTGGGGAAACCAAGGTAGAAACGGACGTCATGGCGACAGACAGCGCCACGTCACCCTTTGCCAAGTACGCCATGACATTGGATGCCGTACCACCAGGAACCGAACCAAGCAGGATTAGGCCGACGGTAACGGCGTCGTTAAGCCCCAGCAGCTTAGCAACAAGCACTGCACTGGTCGGCATAACCACAAACTGGCATACAACGCCAATAAGGATGGGCAATGGACGCTTGGCAACGAGCGCAAGATCCGGGATCGTCAGGGTAAGACCCATCGAGAACATAATGACCATAAGCAGCTGGCTCGTATAAGAGCTAACCGGGACAAAGGTCGACGGACTCATGAAGGCTGCAATTGCACACAGCACAATCACGATGGGAAATGCGTAAACCGCTAGCTTCTCAGAGCTGCTTTGCGCTTCCTGCGCCGCCGACGGATCGGCTACTTCACACTGGTGAGAAGTCATACTCGACATGTGACTCGCCCTTACTACTTGGAAGTTACCCACCTCTTCCCCACTCGCATGTCCGGCTTGCCATCAGGCACCTTCATTGTGAGTGGAATCTGTGGGGGTAAAGGTTAGGGACCTTGCCCCCAGGAACGATACCCCTGAGCCCAACTTCCCTTTCCCGATCCCACCGACGTGGTGAATATCTTTCTATGGATTGATTGATTTCCAAACCATAGCACAACATCCCGTTAAATGAACTAGCAGTTTCGGACGTTGGGATACCGCTAATGAAGGGGTCTAAACTGCCGCCCCAACTGTGGTTAAACAAAGGTGACCTTAGGCCACACTTACTATCGGTCAACAGATATCTGGGACTAAGTTGAGTGTATGCAAAAGCTTCTGAGTCCCGATTCAACAAAGATTTCTCGCCCACAGGGATCAACGAGCCAGGCAGATGCTGTACCAGCGAAGTACACCAACGGCTCCCCCATGTCGCTCATCAAAGACATGGAGGCCATCGTCGGTCCGGAAAACGTGCACGGACGCCTATCAGACCTTGTCCGATTCTCTTCCGACGCCGGCCCCTACCGATCCATTCCTCAAATCGTAGTGTCAGCGCGTAGTGCCAGCGACTTGTCCAAGCTCATGACCTACTGCCGCGAGAACGGCCGCCACATGACGTTCCGCGCCGCGGGCACCTCGCTCAACGGCCAAGCAATGTCAGATGACATCTTGGTTGATGTGAAGACCAACTTCACCGGCATGGAGGTCAGGGATGGCGGCGGCAAGCTGTGGTCCCGCCCAGGCGTTGTGCTTGGCGACGCCCAGGCAGTCCTCGGCCGGCACGGATTCATGCTCGGCCCGGACCCAGGATCAACCTCTGTATGCACCATCGGCGGCGTCCTTGCCGACAACTCCGGCGGCATGCGCTGTTCGCTGGAGCGCGATAGCTACCACTGCGTCGATGAGCTCGTCTTCGTCTTGCCCTCCGGAACCATTGTCGATACCGCTCGCGGCGACGATGCCTTCCGTGCACAGGAGCCTGAACTTCACGCCAACCTCCTCGCCTTCCGGGACTGCCTGCGAGCGAACACCGAGATGGTGGAGTTCTTGCGCAAGAAGTTCTCCATCCGCAATACCAACGGCCTACGCATTGACGCTTTCCTCGACGAGGACGAGCCGGTCAAGATCCTAAAGCGCCTCCTCGTCGGCTCCGAAGGCATTTTCGGCGCCATCGTCGAGTCCGTCATCAAGACGGTAAAACTTCCCAAGGTCAAGGCCACGACCTGGGTCGAGTTACCGAACCTGCGCGATGCAGCCAACTTCGTGCACCCAATCATGGAGGCCGGCGCTGAAGCCTGCGAACTCCTCGTCGCACCGGTGATGCGCCGTTCGGCAGAACACTACGCCCACGCGCCAAAGTCCTGGATCGACCTTGATGACGATGCAGCAGCACTGCTCGTCGAGGTAGGCGGCACCGACCTCGCCGATCTCGAATCCGCGATGGAGCGCCTCAAGGAGGTCCTCAAGGACGCACCGCTTTTACGCCCACTCGAATTCGAGACCACACCAGAGGGCATGCGCGGCGCATGGGAGCTCCGCAACGGTTTGTACGGCCTGCTCGGAGCCGACCGCCCGAACGGCACCACCTACATCACCGAGGACGTCTGCTTCCCGCCCGCAGAGGTAGGCAACGCAGCCGCCGATTTGCTGGATCTGCAGCACAAGTATGGCTACCCCGAGTCGGTGATGGGACACGCCGCCTTCGGCAACCTGCACTTCTTCCTTACCCCGCGCTTCGATCTAGACGAAGAACGCGAATCTTATGCCAACTTCCTGGACGAGCTGGCTGAGTTGGTCATCGACAAGTACCAAGGTTCGATGAAGGCCGAGCACGGTACCGGCGTAAACATGGCTCCATTCCTCGAGCACGAGTGGGGCTCCGAAGCCTTCGAGCTCTTCTGGGAAGTCAAGAACATGATTGACCCGCAAGGCATCCTCGCGCCAAATGTGAAGCTCACCCGCGACAAGTCCGTGCACCTGAAGAATTTCAAGTCCTTCCCCAAGGTCGAGGACATGATTAATCCTTGCGTGGAGTGCGGCTTCTGCGAACCCGTTTGCCCGTCCCGCCACGCCACGGTCACCCCACGTCAGCGCATCGTCTTGCGCCGCGAGATGGCCCGCCAACCAGAAGGCTCTGCGGTCCTGCGCCAGCTGCAAGAGGAATATCAGTACGATGCCGTCGACATGTGTGCGGCGGACGGCACCTGTTCCATTCCGTGCCCCATCAGCATCGACACCGGCGCAGTGATGAAGCAGCTGCGCAAGCAGGGAGCTGGCCCCAAGGCCGAGAAGGTAGCCCTGTCGACCGCGCAGCGTTGGGCGCTCGTCGAGAAGCTCGCGCGTGCTGGCGTCATTTCCGCCAATAAGATTCCGCACAAGCCACTTGAGCTCGGCGCCAACATGGCCCGCAACGTCATCTCCCCTGACTTGCTGCCCACTGTGCCAGGTCCACTCCCTAAGGGTGCGTCCCGTCTACCGGAGACACCGCGTGAAGGCGCACAGGCCTTGTACTTCCCGGCTTGCATCAACCGCATCTTTGGCCGCCCTGCTGGCGCCGCCCCGGATTCGGTGGATCTGCCGCGCGCCGTCGTCGAACTTGGCCGCCGTTCCGGACAACCGGTGTGGATTCCGGATGATGTAGCAGGCGACTGCTGCGGTACTCCTTGGTCTTCTAAGGGCTACACCGAGGGCTTCGAATACCAGGCCACCAAGATCGTCCGCGACCTGTGGCACTGGTCTGAGCACGGCAAGCTCCCCATCATCGTGGATGCCGCCAGCTGTACCCACGGCTTGCTCGACAGTGTCCCAGAGGCGCTCTCCGAAGCGGACAAGGAATTATGGTCCCAGCTGCGCATCATGGACGTCGTCGAGTGGCTACGCGATGAGGTTGCCCCTCACCTACCGATCGTCCAGAACATGGGCACCATCGCCGTTCACCCAACCTGTTCCACTGCGCACATGGGCATCAGCGATGACTTGGTGCAGCTGGCCAACCTCTGTGGCCATGCCAAGGTTCCAGAAGGCGCTATGTGCTGTGGCTCCGCCGGTGACCGCATCATGCTCCACCCAGAGCTGGTGGAATCGGCTACCCGTGAGGAGCGCGCTTCCCTCGAGGCTGAGCACTTCGATGCTTATGTCTCCGATAACCGCACCTGTGAGATGGGCCTGGAGATGATCTCCGGCAAGAGCTACGACTCCATCGCTGTCTTGCTCGAGCGCGCCTCGCGCCCTGTGGTTACTCCTTAACCGCTTATCCTCTTAGCCAGTTAGCCCCTTAACCCTGCCTGGGTCTACTGCGTGGCCGATTGCAGCCTAACGGCGGCCGCCGCGATTGCGATGGGTCGCCGTTACTTGTACGGCGTCGATCATGCCCAGCTCGAAGAGCGCTTCACGCAACGCGAACTGGAAGGTCCACAGCCTGCGGAATACCGGATCGAATCCCGCTGCTGCTGCTTCGCGCAGGTGCCCGTCAAAGTAGCTACGCTGCTCACGCAGCGACTCCGCGTAATGGCTACCCACGTGAGTCTGTGCCACGATGCGAAGATTGGACTGCTTGTCAAAGAGCTTGTGTGTTTCCTCGATGGTCGGGTAATCCAAACCCGGCCAGATATAAGCCCGCAGCACCTGCAGTGCTGCCCGCCCAGCAGGCGTCATCGCATCCGTCGCAAAAGTAGAGGCCAATGCAACTCGCCCGCCTGGCACCAAGGAACGGTCCAGGACGCTCACAAAGCGCTTGCGCTCAGCCGGAGTGAGCAGCTCTAGTTTCTCCACGCTCACAATCGCGTCATAACGCCCACGCCACTGCTTGGGGTGAGGAATCACGGCGTCGCTAAGCTGCACGTGTACCGAATCCGCAGCGCCTTCGAGCAACAAGATCTCGTTGAACTCGTTAAGCTGCTCAGCATCGGCCGTCAACACATCCACCGTTGCGCGTCGACTCACAGCCTCCACCGCCACATTCAACCCCGTCGCGGGATAAACCAAAAGATGCGTACCCGCACCGGAATGCGTGGCGTCGAGGAGCCACTGTGCGCTGCGCCGCTGGCCGTCCCGCAAATCACTACGATCCACGCTCGTTGGCTCACTGACTTTAGTTACGTCAACAAGGTGTTCTTTAGGCTCTTTCCTGCCCGCCTGTTGGCTAAAGCTAGGAACCGCCTCGCGGACCGTCGTGGGAACCCCACTGGCAAAAATGCCACCGCTGTGTGTAAACCCGTCGCCTGCATATAAACGGACCAGCTCCACAGGAAGCTCCCCCGGAGCAGAAAGTTCCGGTGCAAGGTCCTTAGCCTTGGGCCGATACCCAGTCTGCAGCAGGCAGCGTAAAACCTTCACCAGCTTCTCCGAGTTTTCCGTAGTCCACTCGCCTGCTAGATAAGACTCCGCAAAACCAAGCCATCCCGTAGCCGCAATGCGAGTAAACAGCGCATCGTGTAGGACCTCCATGTCTGGACCGTCTTCTGAATCCGTTTCCGGATCAAGGTCGATCTCCGCCAGGTCGCATGTCTTGGCAAATTCCGCCTCTGCGCGTCGGGCTTTAAACTGCCCAAAGCTCACTGAAGGAACATTCGCCACGCTTGGCCATTGCGCAGCGTCAATTGTGTCTAGGTGTGGAAAATTGACCATTTTCTTGGGGTCTCCTTGACCAGCTGCACTAAGGGGTTTGCACTCACCTTAATCTGAAAAGCCCACCTAAATACCTCGCCATGCCGAGGAAGAGCCAGTTTAAGGTATATAAAGTATGCATGTACGGTATCTAGGGTTTAGACTGATTCGGTACAAAAATTTTCGCTTTCTCAGGAAGGTATCACCCCACCATGGCTGAAACCCCTTACCGCCCAGCCGGCGGCCGCCACCACGTAGTCGTTATCGGCGCAGGCTTTGGCGGTCTCAACGCAGTACAGCAGCTAAAGAATGCTGACGTCGAGATCACCCTGATTGACAAGAAGAATCACCACCTGTTCCAGCCGATGCTGTACCAGGTAGCAACCGGCATGATCTCCGCCGGTGAGATTGCTCCTTCTACCCGTCAGCTGCTGCGCGGCCAGGATAATGCCCACTTCGTCAACGGCGAAGTAACCGATATCAACATCGAGGATCAGACCGTTACCGCTGAGCTCGACGGTTTTAGCCGTACTTTCGCATACGACTCCCTCGTCGTAGCTGCTGGTGCCGGCCAGTCTTACTTCGGCAACGACCACTTCGCTGAGTTCGCGCCGGGCATGAAGACCCTGGATGACGCACTTGAGCTGCGCTCCCGCATCGTGTCTGCCTTCGAAAAGGCTGAGTTTGTTGACGATCCTGTCGAGCGCGAGCGCCTCCTTACCTTCATCATCGTTGGTGCTGGCCCAACCGGTGTGGAGCTAACCGGCCAGATCGCCGAGCTTGCAAACCGCACGCTGCGCGACCAGTATTCCAACTACGGCACCACCAGCGCCAAGATTTACCTCTTGGATGGTGCGCCACAGGTACTGCCGCCGTTCGGCAAGCGCCTTGGCCGCAAGGCTCAGCGCTCCCTCGAGCGTCTCGGCGTCGACGTACGTCTGAACGCTATGGTTACCGACGTCACCGAGGACGCTGTCACCTACAAGAACATGAAGAACGAGGACGTTGTCACCCTCGAGGGCGCAACCAAGATCTGGTCCGCTGGTGTGTCCGCTTCCCCGCTGGGCAAGATGGTTGCTGACCAGGCTGGCGTCGAAGCAGACCGCGCTGGCCGCGTCTCCGTCAACGACGACCTGACCGTGGGCCAGCACGACAACGTCTACATGGTCGGCGACATGATCTCCCTGAACCGCCTGCCAGGCGTAGCACAGGTTGCTATCCAGGGTGGCGCACACGTTGCCAAGCTCATCAAGGCAAAGGTCGACGAGGAGTCCACCGCCAACGAGCACGAGGCATTCGAGTACTTCGACAAGGGCTCCATGGCCGTCATCTCCCGCTTCAACGCTGTTGTGAAGATGGGCAAGACCGAGTTCGACGGTTTCCCGGCATGGGTTTCCTGGATGGGCTTGCACATCATGTACGTCCTTGGCTTCCGCAACCGCACCACTGTTGCTGTCAACTGGATCCAAAACATGATTTCCCGCGACCGCGGCAACCTGGAGATCACCGATCAGCAGCGCATCGCTCGCAACTTCATCAACAAGAATAAGTAAATGAAGTCACGCCGATGACGGGCCAGGCGCGCACTTCAGCGCCGCCTCCCAGCCATCCTGCATCCCGCCCCCGCCTGGCCAAGCTTTTAAGCTTGCTCACGCGGGGGCGGTTTCTGTTTTGTTCTCAAGCTACTGATTCTGCCGAATCTGCAGAATCTGCCACCATTTATCTCCGCCAGATAGTGCTTTTTGTTAACCTCAAAGCTTACGACAAGGGGTGCCGTTGAAAACGGCTGAGATTAGACCCTAAGAACCTGCACTCAGTTAGTACTAGCGAAGGGATAGTTGTGGAATCCACGGATCCACGTGGCACTTTGCCACGCGTTTTGACCATTGCCGGAACGGACCCCACGGGCGGTGCCGGCGTCCAAGCCGACCTAAAGTCTTTTATGGCCGCAGGAGCCTATGGCATGTCGGTGGTCACGGCTTTGGTGGCGCAAAATACGCAGGGAGTGCGTGCGGTGCACACTCCCCCTCTATCGTTCCTGCAGGAGCAGTTTGACGCTGTGCTTGACGACGTCGCGGTTGACGCAGTGAAGATCGGCATGCTCGGCACCGCGGACATTGTGGCCAGTGTTTCTCGCTTCTTGGACGCACTCGCCCCAAATACCCCAGTTGTCTTGGACCCTGTCATGGTGGCCACTAGCGGGGATAGGCTCCTCGACGAGGAGGCGGAAGCCGCAGTACGGGAACTCTGCCGCCAGGTCACCGTCATCACGCCAAACCTCAAAGAGCTTGCGGTGCTAACGTCCACGCCGCAGGCGAGCAGTCTCGACGAGGCGATTTCGATAGCTCAGGACTGGGCCAGCGAAACGGGCACCTATGTCATCGCCAAAGGCGGTCACTTGCAGGCAGGCCACGCAGACAACGCCGCTGTGGGGCCAGAAGGAGTGCTCTGCCGGGTTTCAAGCCCGCGGGTAGACACGAAAAATACGCACGGCACCGGCTGCTCGCTCTCGTCGGCACTAGCCGCACGCCTTGGCGCGGGGGAAACCCTGCCGGACGCTCTTGAGTGGTCCACCACATGGTTGCATGAAGCCATTGAAAACGCCGATGGTCTGCGCGTCGGACACGGGCACGGACCTGTGGATCACGGACACCAGCTGCGGCGACAGGCCGGGCTGCTTTAGAACAGTTCGCGAACTGTTAACTGTTTTCGAACCCTTCTCGAGATTCTTTAGGACGGTCATTCTCTAGGACTGTATCTGGACGCTAAAGCAGGTCTGCGCCTGGGCGGGTCAGCACCGCTACCAAGAATGTCGAGCTCTCCTTGAATACCTTCATATCCCACGAGGAGAAAAGGAAGTCAACGCGGAAGCCCACCTCCTTGGCCAGGGTCAGGAAGTCATCAAAGGCCCAGCCGCGGCCTTCACCAAAACCGACGACAAAACGGCCGTCAGAATGCAGCGAGTTGTAGATGTTGCGAATGGCTGCCTCGCGGCCATCAACTGCGAGGAAGGTCATAACGTTGCCTGCTGCCACGGCCAAGTCAAAGTTACCCTCCGGAATCTCGTCCTCCGAGAGGTCACCTACCACCCACTGGCCGTCCGGGAAATCATGCTCCGCGTGGCTAATGAGGATGGGATCGACGTCGACACCGACGACCTTGTGGCCACGATTGACCAACTCGCCACCAAGCCGGCCTGTGCCACAGCCTGCATCCAAAATTAGGGAGCCTCGCTCCACCATTGCGTCCACTAGACGCGCCTCACCGTGGATATCTTTGCCCTGCGCAGCAAGCATTTTCCACTTGCGGGCAAAGTTCTCTGAGTGTGCAGGGTTGGCAGCGGTGACTTCTTTCCAAGTAGGCATGAAAACTAGTATATGCCCCGTGGCAGTGTAGGCTTTACCCGCTAGTTAAAAATTGCCTGCCGAAACCAATTTCGGCTCACGTCTGCTCATAAAGTGAAGGAGGCTGAAACGATGCCGTCTGTACCGTCGCCCTTCAGGCCACGCAAGAAGAACGATCCACCCAGTTCCTCCCGCACTTTCTCTGTTCCGGCAGAACGAGCAATAGAACATTGCCGGGTCTTCGTCGATGGCGAGTCGCTTCCGGGCGAGTTCACCCCGCACACGGCTTTGCAGACTGTGGAGGAATACGGACGCGGATTCGTGTGGGTAGGCCTGCATGAGCCTTATGAGTCCCAGATGACCAAGGTTGCGTCCGAGTTTGGTATCCACGAACTGATCGTGGAAGACGCCGTCCAAGCACACCAGCGCCCCAAACTCGAGCGCTACGACGATCAACTGTTTATGGTCGCCCGTTCGGTCAACTACCGCGACCACGATGAGGTTGCTGATAAGCGCCAGATCATCTCCACAGGTGAAATCCAGATGATTCTGGGGAGCAACTTCATCATTACGGTCCGCCACTCTGCCAAGCTGCCAAACCTGGCCTACACGGTCCAGGACGAGCAGGACTTGGTCGAACTCGGACCAGTAGCCATGGCATGGAAGATTCTTGACATGATGGTGGATCGCTACTCCGAGATCGTGCGCCTGCTCGCCATCGAGGTCGATGAGATCGAGGAAGAGGTCTTTACGCCGCAGACCAAGTTCAACATTGACAGGATCTACATGTTCAAGCGTGAGATCTTGGAGATGAAGCACGCCATTGACCCGCTTTCGGTCGCGCTGAAAGCCATGATCAATGACCACAAGGACTTGATCTCGAAGCAGATTCGTTCTTACCTGCGCGACGTCAACGACCACGAGCTCGTGGTCAAGGACCAGGTGGCAGGCTTTGACGAGCGCCTCACCTCGCTTATCGACGCCTCTGTGGCCAAGGTGACCATGCAGCAAAACAGCGACATGCGCACCATCTCTGCCGTGGTCGGCATGTGGGCTGCTCCTACCCTGGTCGCTGGCATCTACGGCATGAACTTCGATGTCATGCCGGAACTGCACTGGGCTGGCGGATACTTCATGGCGCTAGGCGTCATGGTGCTCGTGGTCGCGGTCATGTGGTGGTGGTTCCGCCGCAACCACTGGCTCTAGGGCGGAAACAAAGCCCTAGGGAGTACACAGCACTCCCTAGGGTCCGCAGCACTATGGGTTGACCATTGTGCGCAGGTTCGTGCGCGCAATGAGTTTGCCGGCTTGGCGCATCTCAATGCACCAGATGTGGGTGCGCCGACCCAGCTGTACTGGTGTTGCCACGGCTTCCAGAATTCCGTCAGACACTGAGCGGATGAAGTCGGTGTTGTTGTTGATTCCAACTACTGGTGCAGCCGCTGCAACGAAGGATGCAATGGAGCCCACGGATTCCGCGATGGAGCAATAAAGGCCGCCGTTGGCCGCGCCCCACGGCTGGTGGTGCTCAGGCTTGACCTCAAGCTGGGCACGTACTTCGTCCTTCGACACAAAAGTAAAGTCCAGGCCGAGCAGCCCGCCAAGGCCGTGGTTGTGGGCGTTGAAAACCGCGATTTCCTCAGCGGAAAGCGGGCGTTCTTGGACGGTGGCGACCATCTTCGCCATGAGTTCAAACTTGTCTGGGTTTTCTTGGCTCATGCCATGACAGAATAGCGGGAAAGTCTGACGTAGGATAGAGCACATGACTGAAAAGACTGAACTCGCCCACATTGGCGTTGTCGGCTTGGCTGTTATGGGCTCTAACTTGGCCCGCAACTTCGCCCACAACGGCAACACCGTAGCCGTCTACAACCGCAGCCCGGAGAAGACCCACAAGCTCATCGAAGAACACGGCTCCGAGGGCAACTTCATCCCTTCCGAGACCGTCGAGGACTTCGTCGCATCGCTTGCGCGCCCGCGCAAGGCCATCATCATGGTTCAGGCAGGTAAGGCTACCGATGCAGTAATCGACCAGATGGCTGCAGCCATGGATGAAGGCGACATCATCATCGATGGCGGAAACGCCCTCTACACCGACACCATTCGTCGTGAGAAGGAAGTAGCTGCCAAGGGCAAGCACTTCGTTGGCGCCGGCATCTCCGGTGGCGAGGAAGGCGCGCTCAACGGCCCGTCCATCATGCCCGGTGGCCCTGCTGAGTCCTGGAAGACCCTCGGCCCCATCCTGGAATCGATTGCTGCCAAGGTTGACGGCACCCCGTGCGTGACCCACATCGGCCCGGATGGCGCCGGCCACTTCGTCAAGATGGTCCACAATGGTATCGAGTACGCCGACATGCAGGTTATTGGCGAGGCCTACCAGCTGCTGCGTTACGGCGCTGGCCTCGAGCCTGCCGAGATCGCTGCTGTGTTCAAGGAATGGAACTCCGGCGATCTCGACTCCTACCTCATCGAGATCACCGCTGAGGTTCTCGCACAGACCGATCCAGAAACGGGCAAGCCGCTTGTCGACGTCATCGTTGACGCCGCCGGCCAGAAGGGCACCGGCCGCTGGACCGCCATCAATGGCCTAGAGCTGGGTGTTCCGGTTACTGCCATCGCTGAAGCTGTCTTCGCTCGCGCTCTTTCTTCGGCTACCGAGCAGCGCGCAGCGGCCCAGGAGGGTGAGCTTCCAGCCGGCGTCATCGAGACCGACGTCGACAAGCAGGCGTTCATCGAGGACGTGCGCCAGGCACTCTATGCTTCCAAGCTCATCGCTTACTCCCAGGGCTTCGATGAGATCAAGGCGGGCTCTGAGCAGTTCGGCTGGGACGTTGACCCACGCGACCTTGCCACCATCTGGCGCGGCGGTTGCATCATCCGCGCTAAGTTCCTGGACCGCATCCGCGAGGCTTATGACACCAACCCGCAGCTGTCGGCCCTGATTCTCGATCCTTACTTCAAGGGCGAGCTCTCCGAGCTCATTGCGCCTTGGCGCCGCGTGGTTGTCACCGCGACCCAACTAGGCCTACCGGTACCGGTCTTTGCCTCTTCCCTGTCCTACTACGACAGCCTGCGCGCTGAGCGCCTGCCCGCTGCCCTCATCCAGGGTCAGCGCGATTTCTTCGGCGCTCACACCTTCAAGCGCGTGGATAAGGAAGGCACCTTCCACATCGAGTGGTCAGCCGATCGCAGCCTGAGCGAGCTTTAGATTCAGCTGGCTTGACGCCACCGAATCTTGCGCAGCGCTAGGTCCTCTTCTTGGGGTCTTGGCGCTGCACTCGTTTTAGCCCTAGGGCCTCCGCGCCGGTCAATCCGGACTTTGTGTGCTTTCGGGATTACGGAATCATGAGGCTTGGCCACTAAGCTAAAGGGCAATGACTACTTTCGCCGACCTCGGCTTACCTCAAGAAATCGTACGTGTCCTCAACAAGCAGGGCATCACGGAACCTTTCCCTATCCAGCAGGCGGCAATCCCCGACGCCCTCGCTGGCAAAGACGTCCTCGGCCGCGGTCCGACGGGTTCTGGCAAGACCTTCACCTTTGGCCTTCCCATCCTCACCCGATTGACTCACACTGGTGCCTCGAAGCCGGCTCGCCCGCGCGCTTTGGTGCTTGCACCGACGCGTGAGCTCGCGACGCAGATCCACGATCGCCTCGATGAGCCCGCGAATGCTTTAGGCTTGCGCGTCCTTTCTGTGGTCGGCGGCGTGAACATCAACCACCACATCCGCTCGCTCGCCCGCCCCGTAGATCTGTTGGTGGCAACCCCTGGACGCGCACAGGACCTCATCAATCAGGGCAAGCTTTCGCTTGACGACGTCGCGATTACTGCGCTCGACGAAGCTGACCACATGGCTGACATGGGCTTCCTCCCGCAGGTCCGCAAGCTCATGGCGCTCACGCCCAAGAAGGGACAGCGTTTACTCTTCTCTGCCACGCTGGATGGCGATGTGGACAAGCTGGTCAAGCAGTTCATGCACTCCCCTGTTACACACTCAACCGCACCGGTTGAAGCAGCAGTAGACACCATGACCCACCACTTGGTTTTCGTTGGGGACCGCGATAGCCGCAACGACGTGGTTGTGCGCATCGCCGCACGCGAAGGCAAGACCATCTTGTTCATGCGCACCAAGCACGGTGTAGACCGTCAAGCCAAGAAGCTGCGCCGCGTAGGAATCAATGCCCTGCCGCTGCATGGTGATAAAGGCCAGGGCGCGCGCACGAAGGCCATTGAGGGTTTCGCTGATGGCTCGGTTCCCGTGCTTGTGGCCACCGACATTGCGGCCCGCGGCATCGATATTGCGGACGTCTCGCTGGTCGTGCACGTGGACCCACCTGCTGAGCACAAGGCCTACCTGCACCGCGCCGGGCGTACCGCGCGTGGTGGTGCCTCTGGCGCGGTGGTCACTTTGGTCATGGATCAGCAACGCGATGAGGTTGCCAAGCTCATCAAGAAGGCCGGAATCAAAGCCTTCGAGCTTGATCTAAGTGATCGACCTAATCCTGCTGGCGCTCCGGAGCTCGCCAAGATTACCGGCGCACGCAAGCCTTCTGGTGAACCCCTCCCGCCGCCGCACCAGAACAATCCGGCTTCGCGGGGCGGTAGTTCCAAGCGCCAGAACGCTGGCGACCAGTCTGGACAACCTGGACGCGGCAGACACGGTGGCCGTGGTGGCCGTGGTGGCGCGGGTGGCCGTGGCAGTCGAAACCGTTCCCGCAATGGAAAGCCAGGGGGCTCGGGCCGCCGAGGTGGTGGTCAGCGCTAATGCTGCTGCAGCCCAACGAGTGGCGTCCCCGCTACGATGCGCATGTTGCACGTGCTGAGGAGCTCCTAGCCGAGTTTCGCCACCCCGGTGGCTATCACCCGGTCTATGATTTCCTCTTCGAGTACTACCCGGTGCGGCCTTCTCATCTTCGACGTTGGCACCCAGGCTTTGGGGTTACGCTCTTGGGCGAGCCGGGACAGGTTCCGCACGAGGAGTGGCGCGACTACCGCCGCACGAGTCAGGGGATACACCTTGATCTGGACTCTTTCTGGCAAAGACGCGGGGAATCTATCACCTATATCCGTAACCTGATGGCAAAGACTGCGGCCAATCCTGCACAGTTTGACTGCTTCGGGTTGCACGAATGGGCGATGGTTTATAAAACGGACACTCCGCGCCATGACTTACCGCTGCGCTTGGGCGCGGCGGGCACCAATGAGGTCGTCGAAAACCATCGAATCCGGTGCACCCACTACGATGCTTTTCGCTTCTTCACTGAGCCAGCACGTCCGCTCAACCTCACTGTGTTGACGCGCGAAGGACAGCCGGACAGCGATCAGAGCGGTTGCGTCCATGCGACGATGGACCTGTACAAGTGGGCATGGAAGTTGGGCCCCTTGGTGCCCGGTGAGCTATTCATTCAAACCTTGGAGTTAGCCATTGAAGCCCGCACTCTTGATATGGAGGCTTCGCCGTATGACTGCCGTGATTGGGGCTTCGGCGTGGTGCCTATTGAAACCCCAGAGGGCAAAGCTGAATACGTTGGGCGCCAACGTGCGCTGGCAGCCAAGGCTAAACCGCTGCGTCAACGGCTTGTCACCCTCGTGGATGAGGCGTCGGCGGCTACAATGACAAACCGATAAAGTGAGCATAAGCCCGGGTGGGGCTATGGAAACGGCACGAGCCGTCCAGTGTGGAAGGAATACTCATGGCACGACATTCCAATGGCAAGAACACGTTCGCGATGGCGGGTTGGGTGTTGGCCCTCCTGGCCGCACTTATTCTCGCTATTGCGGTGGGCTTGTTCTTCCTTCTGCGGGGCGGGGACTCCCCTAAAGCCACGACGGCAGCTGACTCAGAAGTCGCCGAAACCACGGCAGAAGCCAGTGCCGCAGCTTCCACGAGCAAGGAAGCACCCAGTTCCACGTCCACGGCTGCGGATTCGAGCGCCAGCTCCATGAGCGCTGCGCCGGATAACGAAGCTGGGGCCGCCTTCGCGGACAACACCCTTGTCCTGCTTGATACTTCAGAGGGACTCGCTCCCTACTTCAACCCTGTAACGCAGGCCCTAGCGGAAACAGCCACTGCTCTCGGTGAGAAAGATGGCCTAGTGAGCCTGTGGAACTATTCCTCACCTATTTCCGAGACCGCCACAGTGGGATACCGCCAAAACATTGGCTTCGGCGAGGCCGGCCCAGTGGCGTTTGCGGTTCAGCAGTTCGGTACCGGTGGTGTTCCCCAAACCCGTAGTGCAGTCACTGCCGCGCTGACGAATGCCTCTGAACAGGCTGCTGGTACTGGCAAGAACGCTAAGGTCCTCCTCGTCACCACGGGCACCGCGCAGGACATGGATGATTCCACATTCAAACAAGTACTCAACGAAGCCAAATCCAAGGACGTAACCTTGTCCGTCGTCCACGTTGGCGAAGGCGACAAAGACACAGTGCTTGACGACGCCGCAGATTCCTTCACCGCCGTTGCAGACCCAAGCGATGAGGCAGCAGTAGCCAAGGCACTCAAGGCAGCCGCTGGCGCGTAGCGCTTTGCACCAGCCGCGTGCCGCGCACCAATTGAAAGGTAGATAGTGCGGCTAGATTCTGCCAGACAAACAAAACAGCTACAGGCCCCGACTCACGTGAGCTTGAGTCGGGGCCTATAGCTTTGGTCAAAGAACTCCTAAGAGGTCTTGCGCTTGCGGCGAGCAGCGAGCTCGTCGATTCCTACAACAGTTTCTTCTTCGAACTCGTCGACGCGCTCGGCCGGGAAAGAGGAAATGGTGCCGGAGAGCTCCTTGAGGATGCCAGGCACAGCAATACCGAACACACCCTGGCCGCCGGCCAGAAGGTCGATGACCTCATCGTTGGAGCGGCACTCGTAGACGGTGGTGCCGTCGGAAACGAGGGTCAGCTCAGCAAGGTCATTGACACCGCGGTCGCGCAATGAATCAACAGCCACGCGAATGTTCTGCAGCGAGATCCCAGTGTCAAGCAAACGCTTAACGATCTTCAAGACAAGCACGTCCTTGAAGGAGTACAGACGCTGCGAACCCGAACCGCGGGCGGTACGAATGGAAGGGTTAACCAGGTTGGTACGTGCCCAGTAATCAAGCTGGCGGTAAGTAATGCCGGCAACCTGGCAAGCGATTGGAACACGGTAACCCAGTTCCTCGTCAGGACCCACATCGAAAAGGGACTCTTGAACGTAGCCTTCGTCCGTGCCGAAGGTGGCGGTGTACTCGTCGCGTTCGCCGTTGATGCTCACGTAATTACTCCAATGGTGTTTGTTGGAAGCTCTAAAGCTTTATTAAAGGCCACCACCCTGACCCCGTCAAGGGCAAGGCATGACCAAACTCTCTAGTGCAACTTTAGACTTCTTTATCCCCATTGTCATCATTAGTCACACGCGTGTCATTAGTTTCTTTTCCATCGTTTTCTTCAAGAAAGTCCACTTCAGACACACCTAGAGAGCGCATCATCGCCTCAAAATCGGCATCTGCCTGGGGATTTCCTGAAGCAGAGCTGTCTGAGCCGAGGGTTTTCCCTGCTTCTTCCGCAGCGGGGGGAACGGGGGGATCAAAGTGAAAACCGAAGTAGGCTTCCATGTCATCTGCCGTCACAAACACCGACACTTTATTGAGCAGCTCTTGATCGACGGTGATTGGAACTCCAAAGTGTTCGGAGACTACAAGCGCATCGGTGAGCTTAGCGTCATGAACTTCCCCGGTTTCATCGACGATGTCAATCATGAAGGTGCCTTCGTAGTAATTGACTATCTCGATCGAGCCAACGCCGCCGGCCATTTCGATGAACTCCAGGAGTAGATCATGCGTGTTAGGGCGAGTCTCGCTATATCCGTCGAGGCGCTGCATGACGCGCGACCCCTCAAGCGGGGAAAGCCACACGGGGAGGATCTTGTTTCCTTCTACCCAACGCAGCAACGCGCATAGTTCATTTTCCGGCTCCATTACATGGATGCCGTGGAACTCAAGACTAGTTTTTTCCATGCCCTCCACTCTCCCACATTTGGGCCGATCGTGGTGGCAGGCCCAGCGCAAGTAGGGAGTTCCGTGGGCCGGAAGGTCTTGAGTCCCCGAGTCTGTTTAAGAGTTGTACTCGTTGCGCAGGTCAGTCTTGACCAAAGTGGCATGCAGGGAGACGACCAACGCGGTCATCTGCTGGGAGAGTTCCTCCGCCTGGTGAGCAGCGGTGTCAGACTTGGAGTTGGCCACTGGGGAGGCAACCCGTGCAATGAGGTCAGCCTGCCGGCGGGCATTGTTGCGCAAGGACTTAAGCTGACGCTCCTCAAAGCCGAAGGCCTTGAGCGCCACAGCTGCAGAAACCGCGGCTACGTCGTCAGCGTCAAAGAATCCAGACGCATCCGGAGAGATGAGGCCAACCTTGACCAGGCTTGCCACCTCTGCTTCAGTGGAGCCAGCCTGGGCGGCAACTTCCGCGTCAGTCAAACGGGTGACGGCCGGCGCACGGAACTGATCGGGACGCAGAAGTGTTTCTGCCTTGCCCGCAGACACGATAGCCATAACCTGACCAGAATCCATGGCTTCAAGCTGCTCACGAATAACCTTCAGCGGCGTGTAGTTGTCTCGCTGAGTAGTCAGGATGTAGCGAAGGCGATCAACGTCTTCCTGAGTGAAGCGGCGGTAACCGGACGCAGTACGTTGTGGCGTGATCAGACCTTCGGATTCGAGGAAGCGAATCTTCGACACGGTAACGTCAGGGAACTGCTTGTTCAGCTGCTCCAAAACGACGCCGATCGACATGGTCTTGGCCTTCTTCGCCTTCACTGCCCCTTTACGCAGGGCTGCGGCGTTGGACTGTGCTGCGCTCACGATATTTCTCTTGGTGCTTCTCTCAGGGTCGAACGTGATTCGTTATTACTGGTTGGCGATGAAAACCAGACGGAACTTGCCGATCTGAATTTCATCGCCCACGTGCAGTACCTGGGAGTTGCGAGGCTCGCGGTTGACGTAGGTGCCGTTGAGGGATCCGACGTCGACGACCTCGAACTCGCCCTCATTCACGCGGAATTCGGCATGGCGGCGAGAAACGGTGACATCATCAAGGAAGATGTCAGCCTCTGGGTGACGGCCCGCAGTGGTGGTGGGCTGGTCAAGAAGGAAACGGGCGCCAGCATTTGGTCCACGCTTTACAACGAGAAGTGCTTGCCCCTCAGAGAGGTTCTCAGCACCAGCAACGGAGGTCTCGTTACCCGCCGCGGCGCCGTTTTCCATCTCCTTGAGAAGGTCTGCACGGAATACAGAAGTGGTTTCTACCTGCGGTTCCGGGGTTCCGGTCTGCTCGCTCATTTTTACCTCCGAATGGTCGGATTCATGTTGACTTATTCCATATTAGCGACTCACCCGCGCGCGCGAGCATCGTCACCCTATTTGTTTCGTAAATTATGTTAACGGAAAATATTGCCGATGCCTTTAAGCACCGAATTTCCTCCGCCGGACAAGGGATTATCCGAGACCATGTAGGTCCACGTGGCGCTCGGGCGAGCCAAGCCAGAATCTTCCATGTGTGCCCCCGCTTCGTCAATGCTGACCTTCTTAAAGGTATCCACGGATTCCTCCACCGCGCGCTGTGCTAGCTCCTTGAATTCGCGCACCGCAATACGGTGATATTCATCAATCGGAGTCTCACGCGCGATAGCACGAAGATGGATGGACTCACGCACATCATCCATGAGTTCCAGGTGGTCTGCCCAGGCGAGGTCCAGGTGATAAAGCATGATTTCACGCGCAGCGGCGATGCGAGCACTTTCTGGGACCTCTGCCAGTTCGGCCGCCCGCTGCGGCGCACGTTGCTCGAGTTCTTCCCAGGCTTGGGCGGAATCAAGCAGCTTTGCACGGCGTTCGTCGATGATGATGCGCTGATCAGCTAGGAGCTGGTTGTATTTCCAGGTTTGCGCGTGGATTTCCAGCAACTGGCCCTCGGTAACGCGTTGGCAGTGCGCCACGAAGTCAGAGACACGCTTCGATTGAATCAAGCCGGTTTCATCCGGCTGCGCCGACAGCGCTTCGTCGCCACCGCCTTGCTTGACGACGTCGTCCTCCAAGGACACGAAGAACAGAGACAGACCCGGGTCGCCTTGGCGTCCTGCGCGACCACGCAGCTGATTATCCAGGCGCGAGGTGCGATGCCGCGAGGTGCCAATGACCGCGAGGCCACCAAGCTCGGCAACTTTGTCCCTATCTTCTTCGGTGGCGCCGCCCAACTTGATATCAGTACCGCGGCCTGCCATCTGAGTAGACACCGTTACACGCCCAATGTCGCCGGCTTCGGCCACAATCCGCGCCTCTTCGGCATCGTTCTTCGCGTTAAGAACGCTCACGGCAATGCCCCGCTCACGCAAAGCTGCCGCAAGATCCTCAGATTCGGCCACGTCGTGGGTGCCTACCAGCACCGGCTGCCCAGTGGCATTGATGGCAACGATCTCTTCGACGATTGCTTTGGACTTGTCCTCGACCGTTGCATAAATACGGTCGGCCTCGTCAAAGCGCTGCAGCTCCTTGTTCCTGTCGATGACCGAGACGTGAAGGTCATAGAACTGCCGCAGCTGATCCGTTGCTTCGACTGCGGTGCCGGTCATGCCGCACACCAGCGGGTAGCGGCGCATCAGCTCCTGCAGAGTGATGGTGTCAAGGATACGGCCGCCCTCGGAAACCTCGAGTCCTTCCTTCGCTTCGACGGCCGCCTGCAGTCCGTCTGGCCAACGCTGCAGGTCCGCTACCCGTCCGCGGGAGGCGTCAATAAGCTGCAGCTTGCCGTCTGCGACGATGTAGTGAATGTCGCGAATCAGCAACGCCTTGGCGTGGAGCGCAAGGTTGACCTTCACCAGCACGGTGCCGATGTTTTCCTCGGAATATAGGGAATCGATGCCAAGCTCCCGCTCGACGCGTGCTGCGCCGTCTTCGGTAAGCGCTACCGTGCGGCCGTCCTCAGCAATGACGTAATCGAGGTCCTCACGCAGGCGGGAGACAACGTTGGTGATATGGCCTGTGGGGGCTTGACCGGGGCGATTGCCCGCCAGGACGAGAGGCACGAGGGCCTCATCCACCAGAACGGAGTCCGCCTCATCGACAAGCGCCACATCCGCGCGGGCCTGAACGGTCTGGGAGCGATCCGTGATCTGGTTGTCGCGAAGCACGTCAAATCCCAGTTCATTGACGGGGGCATAAATGATGTCGCAAAGGTATGCCGCGCGACGCTCATCCGCTGTCTTCTTTTCGGTAACTGAGCTAACTGTCAGACCGAAAAACTCCACCAGAGGGCGCATCCATTCAGCATCACGATCTGCAAGATAGTTGTTGACCGTCACAAGATGAACGCGCTTGCCCGTGAGCGCGAAACCGGTTGCCGCCATCGCGCCAACCAGAGTTTTGCCCTCACCGGTGGCCATTTGGATGACGTCACCGGTGAGCAATCGGAGCACGGCTTGGGACTGTACGGTGAAAGGATACATTCCCAGGGTGCGTTCACTGGCCACCGCAAGAGCCGCCAAAAATGTGGCTTTATCTGCAATTTCACCATCCCGCACGGAGTCGCGCGCGGCCTGGGCAACCGCGGCGTCGTCAAGCGCGGCTAGCTCCTGCGTGGCAGAACTTGAGCTTTCAACGATCGCTTTGGACTTCTTATCGTTTCGCTCAGACTGCGCACCCATGGCTTTCCAGAACCAACCAAATGCACCCATGCTCGTCTCCGTTACTTCCAACGACTTAACGTAAATTCATTTAACTCTTTCGACTCTAGCTAACCCACTGTGGCCTATGTGGCGAAGGCTCTATATCCTAGAATTTATGCAATCCGTGAACGTGAAGCTCCCGTCCTCCACCGGAACCATGATGGCGGGAACCATCGACTTTCCAGACTCTGCGCCGCAAGCATTCGCCATCTTTGCGCACTGTTTTGCAGGCTCCCGCCACACGCCTGGCGCCGCCCGCGTTTCCAAGCAGTTGACCAACTTCGGCGTAGCCACCCTCCGCTTTGATTTCCCTGGCCTGGGCCAATCAGAGGGCAACTTTGCAGAAACCAGCTTCAGCCAAAATGTGGCCGATATTCAAGCAGCCGCCACATGGCTCGCTGAGAACTATTCCGCACCGCAGCTGCTGATGGGCCACTCTCTCGGCGGCGCCGCTTCCTTGGCCGCGGCAAGCGGAATCCGCTCACTCAAGGCAGTAGCTACCATCGGTGCGCCTTTCGACCCGGCACACTCCGTGCTTCACTACGCAGACAAAATCGGTGAGGTCGACGCAAACGGTGAAGTTGAGGTCACTCTGGGTGGACGTGCGCTTACCATTTCGCGTCACTTCCTTGAAGACCTTGCTGATACCAATCCAGAGGAGTACCTGCGCCACCTGCGCAAGCCGCTCATGATCCTGCACTCCCCGATCGATCAGACCGTGGGCATCGATAATGCACAGAACATCTTCCTTAAGACTCGCTACCCCAAGTCTTTGGTGGCGCTCGATAAGGCGGATCACCTCGTGACCAAGCAGGGGGCTGCCGCACGTGCGGCGGACCTTATCGGCGCATGGTTCGAGCAATTTATTGTTCCAGAGAACGTGCCAGCGCACGTTGACGATTCCGCAGCCCAGGCACAGCCTGCAGTGGGCACCAAGTTCGGCGTTGTGGTGCGCCACAATGACCTCTCTGTCCCTGCGGACCGCACTAAGAAGCAGGGAGGCAAAGGCCAAGGTTTCACCGCTGAGGGCCTGCTCATGTCCGCATTGGCAACGGCTAGTACTCAGTCCATCAAGCAGGCGGCCAAGGGCATGGCGCTTGACGACGTCGAGGTAACCGTCACCCACGTTCATGACAAGACTTTTGAACGCCGCATTGAGTTGGTGGGTAACCTAAGCACCGACGAAAAGGCGGAGCTTTTCAAAGCAGCGACTACTTCTGAAATAGAACAGCTTCTGGGCGCTGCCCACATCGTGGATGTACACGCATGATCGTGCTCAATCCATTAAGCCCAGAAGCCCGTTGTCCTTGTGGGCTTGGCCTCAGCTTCAGTCAATGCTGCGGGCAGTATCACGGTGGTAAACCCGCGCCCACTGCCGAGGCTTTGATGCGCTCCCGCTTCTCTGCTTTTGTGACGGGTGATGAGGAATACTTGCTCAGGACCTGGGACCCAGACACCCGCCCTGAGCGAGTACACCTAGAGGACAATGGAATTCGCTTTTATCGCCTAGACATAATCGACACAGAGGACGGCGGGCCGCTCGATACCACCGGTGTTGTGGAATTTGAGGCCTTCTATAAGGGCGCCGCAGTAGGTTCCCAACGTGAACGTTCTCAGTTCCGCCGTCAAGACGGGAAATGGGTCTATAGCTCCGGTGACTTTTAGTTAAAACAACAGCTCATCTAGGCGATTGGAAACAGTGAATACGACTGATGTAATCTAATCACGTTGCGTCCTCAAAGCGTGACGGCGGACTATGGCGCAGTTTGGTAGCGCACTACACTGGGGGTGTAGGGGTCGCAGGTTCAAATCCTGTTAGTCCGACCGAGAGAAACCGGAGTGATTTAGTTCACTTCGGTTCTTTTAGTTTTTCACGTTTCCGCTGTTCAGGGCGTTATAGATTTTCTACCTGAGATAGCACCATAAAGCCCGATGGGTTGTTTCAGGGGATTTATGGCACGGATATGGCACGGAATAAACGGGGCTCAACCCGAAAATTGCGCAGCGGTCGCTACCAAGCTCGATACACAGGACCGGATGGAATTCAGTACAAAGCGCAGACTACTTTTCCTGATGAGTTAGCCGCTTTAGGGTGGCTTGCTTCAATTCGGCAAACCATCGATCTAGACACATGGCAACCTCCAGAGATTGCACCCAGGATCCGTAAAGTGCCCACCGTAGGCGAAATGGTCCAGCTCTGGCTTACCCAAAGCAAAGCCGAAGGAGGGCCTGACCCCGGGACAGTGGATACGTCGGGGGTTAGCTATGCTGCTTTG